>CAYGAE010000036.1:0-15154 GCA_964347855.1 uncultured Candidatus Bathyarchaeia archaeon | reverse complement strand
AAAACTTTTCCCTTAAGTTTCACCGAGGGGACAGTTACTTCTTCGGGTTCCATCTCAACGGTCTTTCTTTTCACTGTTTCTCCGCAGACGCCGTTAGGTAGTAGCCGTCTCTTTGAGCAGGTGGCGTAGGTACAGTTGGCGACTTCGCATTCCTCTTCGGTCCATCCGCACCATATTTTGTTTCCATGATAGGCGATAACGTTCTTTCCGCATCGAAACAACTCACATGTAGGAAAACATTTTTTCCTTTTAGACAACACAAAACACGACCCTATTTCTTGACAAAACGACTCTTTGAAGCCAGCGGCATCAATCAATTAGCACTTTGAACAAAGGCTGTAATAACTTTTTCGTTTTGGAGCTCACTCTCTCGGAGTGCTACTTTCCGCGTCCTCCGTCGGCCGTGTTATTGAGATTCTTCGATATATCAACACTGAAGCAAGGATGACACCCAAAATGCTCAACGAGACCAATGCAATAAACTGGACGCTTTCCAACGGATATCCTCCGACGACTACGTACCTGTCTATCTTAAATACCATCTTTTTATCTCCATCCACGTACGAAGTTCTTGTCTCACCAAGCTTTCCCAAAATGTACACAGAGAAACGGAGATCCCCGCCTATGATTCCATCCAATGCAGTGGTTCCATCTTTTCCGGTGGTAGGGCTTGCTAACTCGAGGTCATCCCGCTCTACCTTCACCACGGCGTCAGGAATTGGCTGCCCAAAGTAGTCGATAACCGAAAGAGAAAGATCTATGTTGTATATCTTGCAGTAAACAGGTAGGAATAGCCCATCTTCGATTAGATCAATGGCTGTTTCGTTTAAGACAACGGTATTCCTCAGCAATGCACTGCCATTATACACCTTGACCTTATATCGACCAAAAATGTGGCTGAAAGCTATGCTCCCCAAAGTGTTTGTAGTCTTCCTGTCCACACGAATCCCACTGCCCCATTCAATGACATCGACATCAACACTCTGGATGGGAAGGCCCTTCGAATCTAGCGCATGAACAAACATGTTGTAGGTTGGGCAGGTTATGTTAACCCAAAGTGGAGAGGTCAGGTTGTCAATTAATGTTCTATTGAAAGGATGGCCATAACGTCCAGCTTCAATCTCGTAACTGACATTCGCAATCGTGTTTAGACTGGCTACGATCCCGGTGCTATTTGTTTCAAAGCTTTCTTTCTGGGGGATAGTTTGATTGCCTCTTGTAATGTATGTGTACGTTAACGTTATGTCGATGAAGGGAAGCGGGGTTTCGTCTTCATCGTGGACTGTTACTGTGACGTGGGAAAGCTGGCATGTTAAATTCAGTTTATATGTTCTTGTCTCGGTTATACTCTGGTCTCGTAGGCGACCAACAGGCACGAAATCCTTGGCTATCATGAGAAAGGCTTCGAAGGTGTAGTTATCTAACTCGAGCGAAAATTCTATCAATCCTGTTTGGTTTGTATTCCCAGCTTCTAAGAGCGTATCTGTCGTAGCGTTTCTGGCCTCAACGCGTACTCCGGCAACGGGTTCTGGTGGGTCGGCGAGATTCCATGTTTGGATTAGACACACGGCTCCCGCGCGCGCAACCGTGAAGTCTTGGCTGTCTGCCGGGGTTTTGACTGTCCCGGAGGTGGCGTTGGTTATGGTCACAATGTGATTTCCAGGCTGAGTGTCCTCTGGAATTGCCCACTGATCGATTACTACACCGTTTGCATCTGCCGTCACGTTTTTTGGATAGCCTGCAACTGGCACTTTTGCAATCGCTACTTTGACGGTGACATTTTCATTTGCTCCGTATCCTGAACCTTGAATAGAAACCGTTTCTCCCCTTTGGTACTCTAGTCTATCCGTCAAGCCAATGGTGAAGTTTGCAGTTGCAAGGGTTCCGTTGAAGGCTATGGTGTACATGCCAACGTAGTCTGTATTGGCGCCGATACTGAAGTCTTCAGGATATGTTAGGTCTCCTTCACCGTATCCGGTGTTCTCAGTATTGGTCAGTTGAAGGGTATCATTGTAGTGGACTGCACCTGAGGGATCAGTCACGGTTATGTTTGCAGAATAAACTGTGTCGGCTTCTCCCCCGGTTACGTTCAGCAAAATCTCTGTTGTCTCTCCTTCTTGCAGCTGGGATGGCGGTGAAGGTACAACCGCTTCTACATAATATTTCGAATATAATTTGAACGTGGTATTTACTACGTTATCGACAGTTTTGTCGTTGTCAATCAGCTCGATGAGAACGTTTCGTCCGGGGGAAGGTGCTCCCACTGTTTGAGGAACCATAAATGACGTAGTAACGTTAGATTCCGTGGCGTATCCTGTTGTTACATTCAGCGTTTGATCCCATCTAATCGTATAGCTTCCGTTAGGCGTGTCGATTGTTCCATTGACTTCCACCTCGGTTCCAACGATCCCACTGGTTGGATCAATGCTGATTGTTAATGCGGGTGTTGCTGTTGCTCGAGGCAAGAGCGTTGCTATGAGCGTTATTGCAAGCAACGTTAACATTACGGTTGCGGCAACAGCATCTTTTTTTGGTAAATGAACGAGCACTTGTTTCCCCTCTTTCCTAAACTTTTCGATATGCACCCTCGTCTTCTTGAAGATGTGAACAATTGACGGCAATGAACGTTTTAAGCTTTATCTTCTTTCACTATTCTCAGGTCTTTATAGTCGTAACTGTCAAGTATTTGCTGGACCAATTGGTTGACGAAGTGATTCGGGTGTGTACCACATGATTGATGAACTCTTGAGCTTGATTGAAGGGCATGAGCGATGGCGTGAACATGAATGCGTCAATCTTATTCCATCAGAAAACATGATGAGCCCTATGGTTCGCTCCCTCTTATCATCAGATCTCGGGCATAGATACACATCACGGAGCGGATTCTATTTGGGCACTCGTTTCATCGATGAGATTGAACAATACGGAGAGAGACTTGCTAAAGACCTTTTTGGATCTGAGACTGCTGACCTGCGCCCGCTTTCCGGTCACGTGGCTGACCTGATCTTTCTCGCTTGCTTCACAAAGCCTGAAGATACTGTTTTCTGTGTTTCACCAGATGATGGGGGATATCCGGGTTTCTGGGAACCCGGCTTGTCAGAGCTATTGAATCTTAGTTTGGTGCGATTTCCCTTTTCAAACGAAGCCATGAACATCAAAGTCGAGGAGACTGTTGAGCTTATTCTGAAGGAGAAGCCGAGAGCGGTTGTTTTTGGGGCAAGCCTCTTCCTATTTCCGCATCCTGTGGAGAAACTGACCAAAGCGGCGCATGAGCTTGGTTCTCATGTGGGGTACGATGGCTCCCACGTGATGGGTTTGATAGGAGGAAAGAGGTTTCAATCCCCTTTCAATGAAGGAGCCCACGCTTTGTTCGGTTCAACGCATAAGACCTTCTTTGGACCTCAGGGCGGAATCATCCTCGCTGACAAGGAGCATGGTGAAATCGTCAAGAACAGAATTGAGCCAGAGTTCGTCGACAACGCTCATTGGAACCGTATAGCAGCTTTGACGCTGGCACTTGCCGAGATGAAGTCGTTTGGAGAGAGATATGCTGGACAGGTGATTCGGAACGCTCAAGCACTCGCCAAGGCGTTAGCTGAAGAAGGCTTTCCCGTTGCGTGTTCGGAGCTGGGTTACACGGAGTCCCATCAAATCTTTCTGGATTATGGCGGTTATAAACAGGGCAGAATCATAGCACGAAAACTGGAAAAGGCAAACATAATTTGTGATAGCGGTGTCAGACTCGGCACCTGCGAAGCTACTCGAAGAGGAATGACAGAAAGTGAAATGCAGAGAATAGCTGAACTCATGGAAAGAGTCGTCATGGATGAAGAAGATCCGCGTTCGGTCAAAGAAGACGCTAGTAAGCTCGCAAGAGAATTCCGAGAAGTTGAATATTGTTTTAGGCAATGACCTTGACTAAGAACTTGTGCAGCTTTATCAAACTACAATCTCTCTATGTTCTGAAGTGAGGGATTATTTTCTCACTTATGAGGTCAATGGATTTTCTCACGTTAGGGCCTATAGGTGACCCCACGACAAACTGTGAAATACCAGATTTTCGAAGCTGGTTGATGCGGTCGGTACACATGTCTGGTGTGCCGCAAACTGAAAAAGCCTTTATCATTTCCGAGGAGACGGCGCCGAAGGCTTGACCCCACTGGGCAGCTTTCAAGGCTTCACGAATCTCCTCAGCCTTTCTCTGGTCTATACCGTGTCTTTCCAGTATGATGCCTGGGCTTCCGGCGACTATGTAGGCAACGACTGGAACGGCTGCCTTGTTGGCCTTTTCCAAGTTTTCATGGATGGAAAAGGAGGTGTAGGCAGCGATGTCTACGTCACTCAGCCTCTTGCCAGCCTCTTTGATACCCTTCTTTGCTTGGTCTACGGCGTAGCCAACGTCTTTGGGGTGGCAGGCGTTTATCAAGACTCCTTCGCCTATCTTTCCAGCCATCTCCAGCATTTTGGGGCCTTGGGCTCCTACGTAGACGGGGATTGTTCCTCTTGGTTTGAAGAGAAATCTGGCGCCCTTTGCTTGGAACACCTTCCCTTCGTACGTGACGCTCTTTCCGCCCATCATCCTTCTGACGATCTCTATGGTCTCTCTTACCGCCGTAAGGGGCTTCTGCATCTCTACACCCGCACAGCCGAGGGTTGTCTTGTCTCCTGCACCGATGCCCAGGACAACGCGGCCTGGCGCCATTTCGTCTAGTGAAGCGACGGCTTGTGCAGTCATTACAGGGTTGATGAGGTATGGATTTGTTACTCCTGGACCGAGTTTCATCTTTTCTGTGTAGATTGCGGCGGCTGTGAGGGTGACGTATACGTTGCGGTTGTTGAAGTGGTCGGTTATCCAGAGGTGGTCGAATCCACTCTTCTCGGCTTGGATGGTATAGTATATGGTTTTCCAGTAGGCTTCGCGGGGCACAAACTCGATACCAAACTTCAACATGAGAAGTCGTCTCTTCATACTATTTCATGCTTGAACAGAGAGTCGTTTAACTGCTTTTGCCAAATCTGCCAGTTTCAGTTTTTCCTCAAATAGTTCTACGGTCTCTTCAGGTTCCAAAAGAACGGCTGCTTCGAGGAGCGCGGAGAGGCTCTCTTCACGTAGGAGAGGCCCTTGATGCCAATATTGTAGAATGGTTTTTGCGAGGTTGCTGGGCATTTTGTCGTCGTTCTTCGACTTGAGGATGATATCGACCAGTTTAGGCGAAAGCTTTCCCTGGTCTTCTATCGGGATTTTTCCGACAATTTTGCGATAAACCATCTTACCGCCTCTTGAAGAGTTTTTCTACATCAGTTTCCTGTAGGTTTTAACATTTTCTGTATCTTGAAAATGCGCCGAAATAGCCTCGTACGTCGTCGTTTGCTTGGCTAGAACCCGATTTAGGCACTCTTATTAACAACGCTGTTTTTTACACTCCTCAGAATGAACTGATGATGGACCTCTGGAACCTTTGATCTCCAAAGAAATCCTTCAGCTGTTGAAAAATCAGAGATACCACTTGGTTGGAAGACACTCCGCTGTCAAACGTTGTAGGTGGCTCTATGAAACACTTATTCACGATCGCCCATGCTATAAACAGCAGTTCTACGGGATAAAGACTCACCAATGTGTCCAGATGACGCCCACCGTCGTCTACTGCACCATGCATTGTCTCTTCTGTTGGCGCCTCCAAAGCGAAGACCTCAAAATGATGTGGGGAGAAACGGAGTTGGCTCAATGGGACGCTCCAGAGGAGATAGTCGAAGGCTGTATCCATGAACAACTTAAGATTCTAAGTGGATATAAAGGAAACCCGAAGACAAGTCAAGAGAAGTACAAGGAAGCCATGGTGCCGAAGCATGCGGCCATAAGTCTCTCGGGCGAACCAACGCTGTACTCTCCTTTGAGCGATCTGATCCATGGCTTTCACAAACGTGGCTTCACAACCTTCTTGGTCTCTAACGGAACAATTCCTGAAGTGTTATCCAAGTTAGGCGAGGAGCCCACGCAACTGTACATTTCGGTTTCTGCTTTTGACGAGAAGACTTTCATGGAGACTTGTCGTCCCCAGATTCTGGAGGCCTGGGAGAAACTGAATGAAACCTTATCCAGGCTCCCTAGTTTCAGATGCCCAACTGTGATTCGTATAACTTTGGCGCGGCACGTAAACCTCAAGAACCCCAAGCTGTACGCACAGCTAATCGAAAAGGCTAATCCAACCTACGTGGAGCCCAAAGCCTACATGCATGTTGGTTTCTCAAGACTACGGTTGGGCTTCAGAAATATGCCGACGCACAAGGAGATTCGGGATTTTGCGGTTGCGCTGGCTGAGGAATTGGGCTATAACATTCTTGATGAAGCACCAGAGAGCCGAGTGGTTCTCTTGAGCCGCTTGAAAAAGCCCGTTAGACTGGCCTAGCCAACTAGCTGGCAGAATCAATTAATAAGCACTTCATCAGAAAGTAGTCCCCATGAACCCGGAGAAAGTCTATCAGTATATTGACACTCATCACAAAGAATTCATCCAAGACCTCGTCAAACTTGTGAGACAACCCAGTGTCTCGGCTAGAAAAGAGGGGATGGAGGAATGTGCAGAGATAGTTGAGCAGATGATGAAGGAGATTGGACTCTCCACTAAGATTATACCTGAAAAGGAAGGCAACCCGGTCGTCTATGGCGAAATCCGATCAGAAGTGTCGGATAAGACTCTTCTCTTCTATGACCACTATGATGTGCAGCCCCCAGAACCACTGGAAGAGTGGATAAGCGATCCCTATAGCTGCGACATACGTGAAGGAAAAATCTATGGGAGAGGCGTTGCCGACAACAAGGGAAATACGGTTTCGAGGCTGAAGGCAGTTCAAGCCTTTCTAGAAACAGTCAACAACGTTCCAGTCAACATAAAATTTGTGGTTGAAGGAGAAGAAGAGATAGGGAGCCCTCACCTGATGCCGATCATCAAAGAAAACAAGAAGTTGTTTTCAGCTGATGCAGCAATTTGGGAATTCGGTGGAACAAATCGTAAAGGACATCCGCTCATCTATCTGGGACTGAAAGGCATATTATCCGTAGAACTGAGAGCTGAAGGTGCAACTAGAGACGTTCACTCTGCAAATGCACCCATCATACCCAACTCAGCTTGGCGTCTTATATGGGCCCTCAACACTCTCAAGAACGAAAAAGACGAAATCCTGATCGAGGGCTTCTATGAAAATGTTAAACCCCCTTTAGCGGAGGAGATGGAATACGTCAAAGCCATCCCCTTCGAAGAAGAGGAAGAAAAGAGAGACCTTGGGCTGAAGGAGTTCATCAACAACGTGACTGGACTAGAGGCCCTGAAGACTCTGCTGTACAAGCCGACTTGCACGATAAATGGTCTGCTGACGGGATACACGGGTGCAGGGTCAAAAACGGTTTTGCCAAATCGAGCCATGGTCAAATTGGACTTCCGTTTGGTTCCACGTCAGATGCCTGATGAAATCTTCACCAAACTCGTAAATCATCTGAAAAGTCACGGTTTCGAGGACATTGAGGCAGCTCTGCATGGCTCGACAGAACCTACCAAAACGCCTCCCACCGAAGAGTTCGTTCAAACAGTCATCAAAAGTGCCGAGAGAGTCTACGGAAAGAGAGCTGTTGTATACCCCACCAGCGCAGCTTCCGGTCCATTACACCTCTTTAGAAACTGGCTTGGCTTCCCAGTTGTCTCTATCGGGTGTGCCCATACAGAATCACGGGGACACGCACCAAACGAGAACATAACCGTGGAAGGATTCGTCAAAGGAACAAAGTTCATAGCAGCTATCATAGACGATTTCAGCGCTTCTTAGCTGCTAGCACATGAGGGTGAACGGTGTGTCGCTAGAGGCACTTCTAGAAAGGATTCAAGAGGAACTGAAGAAGAGAGACGAGATTAGGGAAGAAATCCACAAAGACATGCGAAAGGCAACCCGTTTATCTAAACAATCAATTCTTTTCCTACACCAAGAACGATTTGAAGACGCAAGAAAACTGCTAAAAGAGGTAAGCAAGCTGCTGCGCAAGCTCCGTAGAATATCGAAAGATTATCCTGACCTGGCCTATTCAGGACTTGTAAATGCTGCCCATGAGGAATATGCCGAAGCTTGTACACTTCTCATGCTCATCGAGGAACACAGATTCCCTAACCCCAAAAAGCTCCGCGTTCCGCCCATCTCCTACGTCCTCGGACTTGGAGACGTCGTTGGAGAACTCAGGCGTAGAACCCTCGATGCTCTCAGGAAAGGAGACGTAAAACTGGCCGAGGACACTCTATTGCAGATGGAGGAGATTTACGTCAAATTGATGAGTATGGACGATGCCTTCCACATTGTCCCAGGGCTCAGAAGGAAATGTGACGTTGCAAGGCATATCATCGAAAGCACAAGGGGAGACGTGACCATCGAAACTCGAAGGAGCTCCCTAGAACAGTCTATCCAAGAGCTCAAGGATATCGTGGCAAAGAAACGGAAGACGAGGAAGACTAAGGTCAGATAAGATTGACGATTAGGCCTAGCCCCAAGTTCTCAGTAGAAAAGGCTCACGCAACGCAGTTACGGTTGTCCAAGCGAGTTATACACAAAGATTTGCTTCCCACAACTATTCACTATGTGGGTGGAGTGGATGTTGCATATGCAAAGGGAATGTCTATTGGCGCCGCAACTGTTCTCAACTTCAATTCTTTGGCACTAGTGGAGTCAAAGATAGCCCATGTCAAAACAAGATTTCCATACATTCCAACTCTATTGTCCTTTAGAGAGATTCCACCAGCCTTCTCTGCTATAAGACAGTTGGAGACGCAGCCAGACGTTTTCCTTGTTGACGGCCAAGGCCTTGCACACCCATATCGCTTTGGATTTGCCACTCACCTCGGCGTGATAATAGACAGACCAACGATCGGAGTTGCGAAAAGTCGCTTATGTGGTGATGTTAAAACGCCAAGAAAGAAAGGGTGGACGCCCCTTGTGGAAGGAAGAGAAACTATAGGCGCCAGAGTTGTCACAAAATTGGGTGAAAACCCGGTGTACGTCAGTGTGGGTCACAAGGTCTCCTTAGAGAAGGCCATCGAAGTCGTCACTCAGTGCACACGAGACTACAGAATTCCCGAGCCAACACGAAGGGCTCACATAATAGCAACCGAAGAGAGAAATCAGTTCGACCTAAACAAGCGTTGAGTGATGGCTAATTCATCGAATAATATAAAGCGCGCGCGCGCAGAGTAGAGCGCAACGGAGGACGGCGGATTTGAATCCTCATCTTGAAAAGGTTGTTGACAGAATCAAAGATGAGTCGCTTCGAAATAAGGTAATTCGACTTATCGAAAATCCCACAGTTGAGATTGAAGGGAAAGTGTACAAGGGGATGCCTTTGGACGTTGCCCCTGCTGGCATGTCTCGGCACCACAGCTATCCAGGGGGTTTTGTCCAACATGTGCGCTCTACGGCCGAAATTGCTCTCAAATTATGTGACGTCATTAGGAGGGTCTACCGTGGCAAAGTGGATAGAGACTTGGTGCTTTCCGGGATCGTCTTGCACGACATTTTTAAGGTCTTGATCTACGAGTTGAGGGATGATGGTAGCTATGGAGTAACTCCTTTAGCTGAAAGAATTGACCACCTAACACTAGTCGTGTCGGAACTGGTTCGAAGAGGCTTCCCCTTAGACTTGATCCACATAGTCTGTGCTCATCATGGAGGTCAAGCAGGTCCCATTTGGCCTAGATCAATCGAAGCCCTGGTCTGTCATCTGGCAGATCTCACAGATTCACGCCTGAACGGTGAAGTGTTGAGGGCGGCAAGATACCTCTCTAGAGAGGCTACCGGAGTAGAGTTGGACCACATCAAATCGAAGGAGGCCTTCGAAATAGTTCACTCGAAGGTGGTCGAAGGGTGGGAAGGAATCACTAAAACTGTAGAGAAGATAAGACGTAACAGATTTAGAGCCTAATAACACAAGTATCGAATGTGTGCTCACAGAGTGAAACGGTCTTGATGAGAGGCAATAACGTCATATCACAAGTAAGAAGTTTCAACAATCGAGATTTTGATTCTTTCGTTCTAGGCGCAGACGTTGGAGGAACCAAAACAGACATTGTGGTATCCGGGATCAAAGGGAAGAAGCCAAAATCGATTCTGCTGTTTCATTTCAAAACTAAGAAGATTAAAAGTCTCAGTGAACCATTAAAAATGGTCTTGCAGCATTCCAACGAGAAACATAACATTGAAATTGATCGAGTATGCATAGCTGCTGCTGGTCCTGTCACAGATCACCAACATTGTAAACTAACGAATGCAGAACTGGAAGTAAATGCCAATGAAATTTCGAAAGAAACTGGGCTTTCTGCAGTCATCATAAACGATTTTGAAGCAGTAGGTTTTGGAATAAATACACTAGACCGTGAGAATCCTGCTGATATAGTTGTTATCCCGCGCAAAGTCAAGATACCTGGGAGAATACTTGGGGAAACCATCGGAGTATTAGGAGCTGGAACTGGTCTCGGCAAGAGCATATTGACGTACGATAGGCATTTGAGATTCTACGTAGCTAGACCTTCGGAAGGAGGTCACGCTGACTTTCCTGTGGAGAGCAGATTCGAGCTTGAAATGGTTGAGTTCATAAAGAAAAGACATGGAATAACGGGCCCATTATGTTATGACGAAATTTTATCAGGGCGAGGTCTTGAGAATATCTATTATTTTCTTACCCGAAGAAGGGAAAACTTTGCTGCTTCAAAGTATGTTGATGAGATAAACAAGTCTGAAGACAGACCGGCGCTTATATCCAAGTACAGTGAGAAAGATGAAGTTTGTCAGAAAACTTTCGAAATTTTCTCAAACATTTATGCTCGATGTGCAAGAAATTTTGCTTTGGAGATAATGGCTTTGGGAGGCATCTATATCGCGGGAGGCATTGCACAAAAGAATGTGAACTGGTTAAGAAAGAGCTTTTTCATAGGAGAATTCGAGAGTCACATGACCTATAGTCACATATTAAGAAGAATCCCTGTTTTTCTCGTCGCTAATCAGCAAGTTGGTCTGAATGGAGCAACTTTCGTTGCAGCTAACCTGATGGATCTTAGACGTGAATTAGATTGGAAGATGTGGGTTTGAGTGGTTACAAATTTAAAATGGGTACCTGTCGAGTTGTTTTTGCTTTCTCCTAGCCCAATTGCCAGCCTCATAGTTTACATCTAAATTCATTTATTGGGAAGATTTCAAAGGTAACTTGGATTCAAATGTTAGTATCAAGCGAGAAAATTTTGGCTTCCGCAATGGCTGGAAAATATGCGGTAGGAGCATTTAACATTCACAACCTAGAGGGGCTCCAAGCGGTGACTACCGCAGCCCACGAAGAAAGTTCTCCAGTAATAGTGGCTGTAACTCCAAGTGCAATCAAATATGCTGGCTTAACCTTTCTTGTCAGAATTGCGAAGACAGCGGCGCAACTTGCACCTGTTCCCGTTTCTTTGCATCTTGACCATGGGAAAGACATTGAAACAATTGCAGAATGTTTAGATGCGGGATTTACGTCGGTTATGATCGATGGTTCCCACCTCGATTTCGAAAACAATGTCGCGCTTACGGGGAAGGTTGTTGAATTGGCCCATGTAAAAAACGTGCCGGTTGAGGCAGAACTTGGGAGAATCGGTGGTGGTATAGAAGTTTCTGTGGAGGAGAAAGAAGCGATGCTTACAGACCCGGAAGCTGCAAGAGAATTTGTTGAACGCACAAACGTAGATGCTCTCGCAGTTTCGATTGGCACTTCACATGGCGCGTATAAATTCAAAGGAGAGCCACAACTGGACTTTAGACGACTCACACAAATCAGAAAAAGAGTTGAGGTGCCCTTAGTTTTGCACGGAGCGTCTGGGGTTCCAACAGGGATAGTTCAAAAAGCCACAAGATATGGAGCACAACTTAAAGGGGCACAGGGTATACCAGATGGAAGCATAAAGCAAGCCATAAAATTGGGAATCGCGAAGATTAATATAGACACCGACCTAAGACTCGCCTTCACTGCCGCCATACGAGAAGAAGTAGCCACTAACCCAACTCAGTTTGACCCAAGAAAAATTCTGGGACCGACAAGAGAAGCCATGAGAGCGGTTGTGCGGAGCAAAATGTGCTTGTTTGGAAGTTCGAAAAAGGCGTAGATAGAATACGAAGACGTACTTGGAATTAACGCCGAAAACAAGTTGTCCGTAAATTTTTGCGCGCGCGCAAATTTTAGGCTCAATTCAACTGGATCATCTTTACGTCCAGAGTTTCCGTGTTCAGAATCGCAATGGTTGATTTTCCCGTCAAGTAGCCGCACACTTCTCCAGGATTTATGACGAGGGTCTTTCCCGCTCTGTAAGCCTTGGCTTCGTGGGTGTGGCCATGCACAACTACGTCGTAGTTCTCTGTTTTAATGAGGGAACGGACCAACTCCTCCTCTTCGCCGTGCAGCATCGCAATCTTCAATCCATCGATAACCACCTCTGCGAATCCTCCACGGATTTCTGCGTCCAATCCTGTGAATGCCTTTTTCAGCAATTCTTTGTCACCGTCGTTGTTGCCAAAGATGCCGATCATATGGGCTTCCAAGGGCTTTAGACGCCGCACTGTAAAGGCTGAGACGTAGTCTCCAGTGTGCAGCACTAACTCAACTTTTTCCTCGTTGAGCCGTTTCACGGCTTTCTCAACTAAAGGCAAACGGTCGTGCGTATCTGCAATTATGCCTATGAGCATGTTTATCTCACTACAATTGTGGAATGCGTTCCAAAGCTGAACGTTGTGAGCATTTCATAACCCGTTTCCTCTCTTCTTCAGGAGTCTTCTTCCATTTTGTCAGATGAGGTTCTTGATGCGCGCGCGTTTCTTCTTTTCAGATTTAGAACCCATCTCTTTAACCACGGATTCATAAGAAGTCAGTTTCTCTAATGCTTTAACCCAGGCTCCAGATTTAACGTCGGTATGCAATACTTGGGTTCTCTCAACTTTTATCGCATTCTCTGGACAAACCTGTTGGCAGGCTCCACAGTAGATGCAGAATTCTTCGTTAACCACGAGTTTCTTGTCCTCGTCTACTGTTAATGCTTCACTTGGACAGATGTCCACACAGACCTGGCAGCCCTCCGGACATAAGTTTGTGTCTACTTGAAGCGTCCCTCTAAAGGGTTTTATAACGGAGATGGCATCCTCCGGGCATGCGACCTCACATTTCTTACAAAAGATGCATTCTTCTTCACGTACTTTGAAATCAACTATTCTTCCCTCTGGTCCTTCGCCTACGTTTTTAACAGTCACTTCTATGGCTTCCGGTGGGCACTCTTTTTGACACACAAGATCACAAGCGGCTGTTATGGCGCCGTACCAGCACTTCTTTGCATCAACTGAGATAAGTTTCCTGAGAGTGGGGAAGGCTTCAACCTCAAATATCGGAATCCTCTGTTCGTCGTTTATTTCCATTTTTATGGCATTCGTTGGACAGAGGTCAACGCATTCGCCACAGAATACACATTTATCGGCTTCAAAGTCGACGCGAGGTTTCTGCACTAGTCTTCCTTCTCGTGTCACTGGGGGAGAGAGCTTAGGAGCCTCTTTAGGACAGATAGCTACGCAAATCCCGCAGCCAACACATCGATCTTCGTCTAGTGTGAGAACGTGTCGCCTAGTCAGCGTCTTCCTCTCTAAGACAAGCTTCTTGTCAAGCTGGCGTTTCGTTGTATCTGGTTTCATTGTAATCCCTCCTCTAGGACTCCTCTCCCAATTACGTTCATCATTTCTTGATCTTCCGCTTCAACGCCTCTTCTGCCAGCTCAACCCCCGTCTGAAACGCCTTAATATTCAAATCTATGTACTTTTGGGGAACACGAGCCTTAACTGCTTCCTGAAGCGCCTCAACACTCACCGCGTCCCAGACCACTCCCAAAAAGCCAAGCATGACAACGTTTGCGACAACTCGTGCGCCCAGCTTTTCAGCTATTTCGGTAGCTGGCACCTTGTAAAGCCTGTACTGCTCCGCCAGTTTGTCAGGCTTGACGATGGTGCTGTCAACAATCAACACGCCTCCGGGTTGGAGTTGGGGGAGAAACTTTTCGTAGGCTTCTTGGCTCATGATTACCATAATCTGAGGGCTAAGCAGGTAAGGATAGCTGATCTCTCCCTCGCTAACCACGACACCGCTGTAGCAGGCGGACCCTCTAGCCTCAGGCCCGTAAACCTGTGATAGGATGGCTTCTTTGCCATCGTAAACAACAGCCGCTTGACCAGTGATAAAGCCCGCTGTTACGATTCCTTGACCTCCAAATCCTGCGAACATGACCTCCTTTCGGTCCTCCGATTTCATTTACTCGCCTCCGCTGCTTTCTTCACCCGTTCTTCCAGTTTTTTCAGTTCTTCGTAATAAGATAGCTTCTCCTCTCGTTTGACGAAGTTTCCGAGGATGAGGGGCTTTCCTTTCTCAATCTGAACTTCGCTTGTGTCTGCTTCGTGCCTAATTACGGAAGATTGCAGGAACCATTTCGCGGTGGCATCTACTTCACGAAGTTTGTTTCGCCTCCCGTAGTTTACTGGACACGGCGAAAGGACCTCAATGTATCGAAAGCCTTTCATTTTTAGTGCTTCAGCGATGGATCTTTCTAACTGTCTTACGTGGATGCTTGACCATCTTGCGACGTACACGGCTCCTGATGCGTCGGCTAGATGGGGTGTGTTGAAGGGATGTTCAATATTCCCGTACGGGGTAGTGGTTGAGTAGTCTCCCCGGAGAGTGGTGGCTGCAAGTTGGCCGCCTGTCATGCCGTAAGTGAAGTTGTTAGTGCAGATAACGAGTAAGTCTACGTTCCTTCTGGCAGCATGGATAAAATGGTTGCCTCCAATGGAGAAGAGGTCTCCATCCCCTGATATGACGCTCACACAGAGATCTGGTTTGACGAGCTTGATCCCAGTGGCAAATGGGATGGCTCTACCGTGAGTGGTGTGGAAGCCGTCTACATCAAGATAGCCTGATCCTCTCCCGGTGCAACCGATTCCGGATACATAGACCACTTTGTCTCTGTCTATTCCAACTCTATCCAGTGCTCTAGCCCAAGCATATAGTGTGGAGCCGACGCCGCATCCCGCACACCAGATATGTGGCATCCGCTCGGATCTGAGCCACCAGTCC
>CAYGAE010000035.1:0-15324 GCA_964347855.1 uncultured Candidatus Bathyarchaeia archaeon | reverse complement strand
ACTCCACCGAAAACTGAAGCTGGAGACACAAAGAGTTCGTAATAACTCATGTTTACGCCCTAGAGTTCCGATACGCGATGGACAACTCCAAATAATTTGCTTATTCCGGCGAAATTTAAATCTATTACTCAAAGTGGAGCAATCCGCAGCAGATTCTCGCGCACGCGCATCTTCTGAACTAGATTAGTGTCTCTGGGCATTCTCTCGTCATATGGCGCGCAATCAAAGTATACGGGATCGGATTTTCGGGCTTCAGGGGCTAGGCCTATAGAATGGCTTTTATGGTTAAACTGATGAAACAATCTCTTGCGCGAAGACAGATCGGTGGGAATGGTATATGGTCTATTGTGCCAAATGTGGCACCAAAAATGAGGAAGCTGCTACAGTGTGCGTCAAATGCGGAGCAAACTTGGAGGTCTCACGGGAGAAACGTTTTGAAAGGCGTGCGAAGGAATGGGGTGAAGAATTTGGGCGACGGGCAGAGGAATGGGGCGAGCAATTTGGGAAGCGCGCTGAGGAAGAGTGTTTTGGACTCCCCCACGGTGGAGCGATCGTGGGAATAATCGTAGGTATTGTACTTATCTTTGTAGGACTCTCGTGGATTGCAGGACTAGACTGGGGAAGATACTTCTGGCCGCTCATGGCAATCGTCTTTGGCATACTAATCGTCGGCGGAGCCCTCTACAGTTATAGTCGCAGACGCTAACCTTCCCTCTATTTTTTGTCCACCCTACGTGAATTGCCCTGAGAGCTTTGCCCCTCAAGATCACGAAAGGTGTTTGGTTTGAAAGAATGTAGGTGTGTGCAAGCTGGTCATCGCAGGCATATCGCTCAGACAATTGAGGAATGGCCAGAGAATGGCTGGGGGCTCCATACCTACACTTGTGCTGGACGAAAAACAGTGGGGAAATTGATTTATTACCCAGTAACTATAGCGGTACTCTAAGAGGTGGAAGTGCGCGTTGAAATGGAAGCTTGAGAGAGAGAACGTCGGAGTAACTGTTTTCTCCGCTTTCTATGCAGTCGTTGGATGCCTACTGCTGGCCAATGTAATTCTTTCTGGGTTCGCAGCACCGCCACATATGGGCGTTCTCGGACTTCTAAGCTTGATAACGGCGCTTGGCTTATTCACGGTGAGAAAGTGGGCTGTCATTCTCACAATTGGGCTCTTCACTGTAGGAATAACCTTCGGGGCCACCACGCTATACCCCTCAGTTGCAAGGGAAACCTTCAACCCAAACCTGGAGGTATTGTTATTCCATCTGGCGCTGATTGCGTATCTGATTATGATCACCATGGCGACGGTTTACGTGATTGCGAGAAGAAGAAACTTTGGCCAAACCTAGCAACATACCGTAAGGTTTGCCGAACGTACTTTAGGATTAGATGTTGGCTTCTTTCTGCTTGAACAAATATACGGTAACCTCGTCTCCGGCGTCTACAAACTGTTGCTTTTCTTGTATTTCAACAAAACCTTCAGCCCTAGCTAGAGTAGTAATAGCGCCAGATAACCCTAGAGGAACTGGTGAAGCGAGCAACTTGCCTGACTCATCACGTATGAGCTTCACCATGACAAATGTCCTCCGTCCCCTGGCAGAAAACATCTTCATTGCGGCGAGAGCCTTCAATGCGACGGGAGGTTCCTCGGTTCTTCCAGCCATTTGAAAAATTATAGAACGCACAATCATGTGAAACATCAAGAGAGACGATGTAGGATGACCCGGCAGAGAGAAGACTGGTTTCCCATTGATTAAGGCAATTGTTGTGGGTTTCCCCGGTTTTGCAGCTACTCCCCAAACGAGCACTCCTGGTGTTCCTAATGCATCCAGCACTTGAGGAAGGATGTCCTTCGGCCCAACTGATACTCCTCCCGAAGTTATAACAACGTCGGCTGAAGCTAACGCCTTCTCAAGAGCTACTTTAAGCCGATCTGGTTCATCTTGAGCTATCCCAAAGCTTATTGGCTCCCCACCGCATTCTAGAACCGCTGCGTTTAAGGCATGTGCGTTAATGTCATAGATTTTTCCTGGAGGCAAGGGCGTTCCTAGTTCAACGATTTCGGCGCCGGTGGAGAGAATAGCCACCGTCGGTCGTCTGTAAACTTCAACTTCTGTCAAACCGACTGCTGCTAGAGCTCCCATTTTAGGCGAAGATAAAATTTCACCCTTGCTTAGGACAGTTTCACCTTGCTTGATGTCTGACCCGGCCTCCATTGTGTTCTCTCCTTGGGCGACTGGGCGATGAACAAAGATGGTGTTGCCCTTTCTGGAAGTGTATTCTACCATCACGGTGGCGTCGGCTCCTTGAGGCAGAGGTGCTCCGGTAACGATCTCAGCCGCAGTCCCCTTTTCCACAACAATTTTAGGAGGTTCACCTACTGATATGACCCCGCAAAACTCTAAGGCGATGGGTTTGTCTTCATCCGCCCCAAATGTGTCTATGGCCCGCACAGCGTAACCATCCACAGTCCCGCGGTCAAAGGGCGGAACATCAATCAACGCCACAACATCTTTTGCGAGAACACGATTGTATGCTTGGGAAAGAGGAACGCGTTCCTCTCCCACAGGTTTTGGGGAAAACTTGTCTTCGAGAATTCTCTTGGCCTCGTCTAAGCTGACCAGTCTTCTAAACATCACGCCACCACAAGTCGGTCGAAGAGATGCACGATAACAGGTTCACCCTTCTCCAGTCCCTCACGGTCTTCAGGAATCATCACATACCCATTTGCCTTTGTCATGGTTGAAAGGATTCCCGACCCCTTTATTCGGACGGGGTCAGCGAAAAACTCCCCGTTTTTTTCGAACGCACGTACTCTTAGAAATACGCGTCTTCCCAATGCTGATGTAACTCTGTGCGTGAGTTTCGCCTTGAGTAGGGGTCTTGATTCATCTTCGATTCCCAGCAGTTTGAAGAGGAGAGGTCGGACAAAGGCTTCGAAGCCGATCATGGCTGCAACTGGATTCCCAGACAGCAGGATAACAGGTTTGCCACGAAGTACGGCTAACCCCGTTGGCATGCCCGGGCGCATAGCTATCCCATGCACAACAACCCCCGGCTCTCCAACGTTGCTGATGGCCATAGGAACAAGATCGGCATACCCTACGCTTGTTCCGCCGGTAATAGTGACCAAGTGTGCCGCTTCTAGTCCTTCAAGAATCTTGGTGCCGATTTCCTTTGCATCATCCTTTGCTATGCCGAGATCCAACGTTTTCGCGCCAAGCTCTGAGCACATAGAAGAGAGAATTAGACGATTTACGTCGACCACTTGATTCGATTCCGCTCTGCAACCCAAGTCCACTAGTTCGTTGCCAGTGGATAGGATGGCAACCTTGGGCGCTTCTACAACATTGACATGGGTCAGTCCTAGAGCAGCTAGTAAACCAATGTGATGAGGCTTCAGTCGAGTTCCTTCCCTTATCGCAATCTCGCCTCTCTTAACGTCTTCGCCCTTTTTGGAAACGTTTTCGCCCGGGGTGACTGGTGTCCACACTTCTATTCCATCTTGGATTATCTGTGTGTGTTCAAGCATCACAACGGCGTCAGCTCCTCCAGGAAGTGGGTTTCCAGTCCATATCCGCCTAGCCTCATTCTCGTGGACCTTATCATCTTCAGTCAGCCTCAAAGGTGTTGGGCTAAACTGGGATGCTTCAAAGGTATTCTGGGCCTTTGCGGCGTAACCATCCACAGCAGAACGATCAAGTCGAGGTAGGTCATAATCAGCCTTGATATCCTCGGCGGTGACTCGCCCTAGAGCCGCCTTGACAGGAATCGGGACGGATTTCAATCTTTTCAATGGAAGTTTCGTAAGAAATGTGGAGAGAGCTTCATCGATGGTAGTGAGTTGCTCAAATCCTCTCAGTCTCGCCAATTTTCTAGCCCATCAACAGCAAGACAACATTTACACAAAAAGGTATCGCAAACCTTGCGGTGGGAACCTGTCATCATCTCTTGTAGGAACGATACTTCTGCGAAGCGTACTGGCCATACGTCAAAGCCACGACCGCGGAAATCCAGGCTGCAACATTTTGGCAGACAGCATACTTCCACACGATATCAAGCTTAACTAAGGGTTCCGATATGGCTGTTCCAAAACCTTCAAGGGAATTTCTGAAGCCTGGTGCCGCAGCATGCAGAGCATTATCTATACTTGAGAAAAATCCCCCAACCACTCGCACCGTTTCCAGTGTTTCCAAAATGAAACCGTGAAAACTTGGATTTGCTCCATAAAGTCCAACGACTCTATCATGGATCAGGCTCGGATAGACCAACAGAGACAAGGCAAAAGCTGATGTTAGAAAGACCAATAGGACTGTTGTTGCGCCTTTGACAGTTGCCTTGGCGAAAGACAAACGCTGCAATACGTAAGACACGCCGCGAATTCGACGAAAAGCACTACTCATACGGCGGCCAATCCCTCGCAATCGTCTGTTCAGTCTTTTGAAGGATTGCCTAATCCGTTTGAACCGCACTTTCTTGGCTCCTAAATCTCGTCTTCTGCGCGTCTCTGGAGTTCTTCTCGGCGCGGAAATTCTGCGTGGCGCTACTGCTATATACTTCGTGAGGTACGTCCAGCTTGAAACCAGAACAACAATCACGCCGAGGGGCATCAAATGAAAGATTGGGCTGATGGTTATGGTGAGAGAAAAACTGGTTCCCGGAACTTGAAAGGCCTGTGACATCAAGAACTCGTCTCTCAGCCCTGAAGATTGAAATAAGAAGACCATGACGCTTTCGATGATAAGAGCTAGGATGAAGAATAGCAGTATTGCAGCTAGACCCTTTAGCGCTGTCCATCTAAAGATTAAACGTTTCACGGGCTTTTCAGAGGACATCAGCATTCACCGAAGGCAGTTACATCTTGCACTTGTGGAATCTTGACTCATTTTCTATTTTTGGATATGTTCGAATACAAGTCTCCGTATGGTCCTGGCAACGGAAACTCATGTCCACATTTAGGGCACTTCGCCATTCCGCATTGAACAACGGATGGGCATCCTGAGCAGGCAAATGTTCGGCCGTAGGTTAAGTCAAAGGTGAAGCGGCATTTGGGACAATGAATTATCCGTTTAGCTTGTGACGCCATCACTTCAAGCTTCCATCTTTAGGAGACTTCTTCCGTATAATAAAAGTGTTATGAGCTAGCACTTCTACGTTCGCTATCGGTGCTCATTGCTTGTTGAGGGGTGTTCCGCAATCCATTTTTTTGATCGACTGATGCGCGCGTATATGCTGATAACTCTGAAGGAGCGTATTGATAAACTACCTCAGGCTTGATGTATGAAGTCGTAGGCAACTCAATCTCTGACAGAGGACCAGCTCTTGTAAGGATCACAAAATCGCACTGAGCTTTAGGTGGTGGGTTCATCGTTTCTGCTGTGTTTTGGCTTGAGAAGAAAGGCTTGAAACCATATGGATTGTGAAGTCATAAGGTTTAAACAGTTCTGCAAGGATAGGACTATCGGGCTTTGAGGTAAAAGGCAGAAAACTCCTGTATCTCTAGTTGGGTAAAGCACATGCCTGAAGGGTCGAAAGAGAAGTGGGCTGAAATTACCAAGGACAATCGTGTTCAGCTCTTCCTTAGCAAGTTTGTTAGCGGAGAAATCGTTGAAGTAACCCCAGTCTATGACCCCAAACAGGGTTATAGGTATCCAGCAGTAGAAGCGCTCACGGGTGGCCCTTCTAGTGCAGAAGAATTTCTTGAAACTCTATCGGAACTAGGTATTCTCAAAAGAAAACTCTACGACAAGGTAATACGGTGTTCCAACTGCAACTCAGCTAACGCCTCCATTCATTATGATTGCCCATATTGTACGTCTTTTGACGTCAGGAAGAGTTCTTTGATTGAGCATATTCCCTGCGGATACATTGACAGTGAAGAAGGTTTTCGTAAAGGCGACGTACTGGTCTGTCCAAGATGCCGCAAAGAATTGACGAAGCCTGATGTAGATTACAGAAAGGCTGGAGTGTGGTGCACCTGCAACGAATGTGGCAAAAGCTTTGACTTACCCGTTACGTCCCACTTTTGTCGTGACTGTCACCAAAACTTCGGATTTGAGGAGGCTATATACAAAGATGTGGTTTCTTATAGTATGACGGAGGATGCAATGAAAGAGGCATCTCTCGGCTGGATATTGATTGCTCCAATAAGGGAATTTCTGCAACGTCGTGGATTTGATGTGAAGAGCCCTGGGTTCTTGAAAGGAAAATCTGGAGCGAGGCACATGTTTGACATCACGGCGTCCCGTACTGGAGACACTCAGAAGGTGACCGCTTTCGACCTCGCAACTTCAGCCGACAGCTTGGTGTCTGAACAAGCCGTCATTGCGATGTTTGCCAAAGTTTTTGACGCTTCTCCCGAGAGAGCCTATTTAATAGCCATCCCGAAAATGAATGACAACGGAAAAAAACTGGCAGCCCTCTACAACATTAGGTTGATTGAGGCAAAGGATCAAAAGAACGCAATAAGATCATTGGAAGCTTCCGTAATGTAGGACCAGAAGTCACGTCGAACTACTTCATGAAGTTTCAAACAACGCTTCCCTGCATGTCGATAGCGCACACAGTTATAAAACTTATCAAGGTATTCAGTACTAGCTTATTGTCAGCCAGACAGTGAGAGGCAAGATGATGTTACGAAAGATCTCTGAAAGGTGGCCAGGAAAAATCAGAAGAGAAGACTTGAAGAAGAAGATGGACCGTGGCGACAGCCTCACTTTGGTGGACGCAAGGAGTGCTGAGTCCTACTTGGAGGAACACATAAAAGGAGCCATTTCCCTGCCCCTGAGCGAAGTTGATGAAAAAGCGGAACAAACGCTCAGCAAAACCGACGAAATAATCGTTTACTGCAGCAGCTTCTCATGCACCGCAAGCGCAAACGAGGTAAGCAAGTTAAGGAAAATGGGATTCAAAAACGTCAAACGCTATGCAGGTGGCATCAGAGATTGGAAGGAAGCTGGCTATCCCACGGAACAAACCTGAGTGCGTTTATTCAGTTTATTCAGTTTTTTCAGTCTAGCTGATTCTTTGATGGCGCATAAAATAAGTGCCATGACAATGATTACCAAGGGACTTAACACAACAACTGAATGCTGCTAATGCCGTTCCTATCTCGTTAAGTTGGCGACCCGTAATGGTCTGCAATGTGTGTTCCGCCAGTGGTTGCAACGTTGATATGATAAACAGAGTTTGGATTCCAACTATAGGTGATGTTTAGCCAACTGCTATCACCTGGAGCTAACCTAACCCTGGTAGACGATTGCGCCACATGGTTTATGTAAACAGAAACAATCTCAATCGGCGTTTTACCTGTGTTGCGGAGGTAAATGGCGATTTCTTCAGTCTTAAACCATACGTCTTCGACAATGAAACGTTCACCCATGGTATCGTGAAGGTTACCAGTGATGATGTACGTCGCAGTTATCGCGATGGCCATGGCCGAAACTGCGATGACCATTAATAGAAGATTGCTCAAGATTGGAGTGATTCCCTTCTTATCAAAAAGTCTCCTTTTCAGTTTTCTCACCATTATGCTAGGAGTTTGAGGGTGAGATATCCACAGACTAACAGAATTACACAGTGCTTCAAACCAGCACTAACCGTTCCCTCACCCATTTTGCCAGCTACAAGCCCTCCAAAGAAAGCCTGAATTGCGCTCATGTGAAAGAATATCTTTCTCGTTGCTTCTGGAGTTAACACAGTGAACCCCATTAAGGGGAAATCCACCGGTTGCGTGAAAAAAGTCCTGAAGAGTAGGACAACCGTGAAGAGAAATACGAAGAACGCCACATAGATGATAGCAACATATGGTCTAGTCTGGATTTTACGTTCCTTCTCCAGCATCAGGGTCGTTTCAACAAATTTACTCATTGGATCAAAGACCTTTTCGACTCGACCTCCAGATCGACTAGCTTCTATGATGAGGGGGACCGTTCGCCGCATAAGTGCTGTGTTAACACGTTTGCCTAAGGATTGAAACGCCTTTTCGAAGGACAAACCCCAAGACATCTGAGTAACCATCTTCTTCAACTCTGCAGTCAACGGTCCGTAACTTCGTCCAGATGCCTCTTCCAAAGCTTGGGGAAGGGTCATACCTGTCTGTTGAGCTTGAACGACACTGCGGAAAAGGTCGGGAAGATGCTCATTCATGGATCTCTTCCAGCGATAATCCACATAATCCAGCACCGCTGCAGGAAAGATGGTGACCACCACGGCTAGTAACATGCACTCGTCAAAGAGAGGTTGATCCCAAAGCGTCAGAAGAGCTGTTACGATTATGGCTGCGCCTACGATACTCGACACAACCCAAGCGATTTTCTTTTCCCACTTTTCGACTTTGGGCAGTTTCACCACCTTGGCGATACAATGTCCAGAATTAGGAGAAACACAATGGATCCGACAGGTATGCCGATATAGGTTAGCAGTTGGAGCAATAGCCGTGGATCCAGAAGTCCAGGTCCTCCTCCGCCCAACATAGCCATTACGGCGAGCATAACTACAAGAATAAGGGGTCCAGCGACTAGAAGAGAAACATAAAACTCTGCCAACACTGCTAAGGTGTCCGAAAATTCCCGCAGAGCAATTCGCTTCAGCTTCATGTACCGACGTGACCGACTTGAAAGATATTTTTCTAAGCCGCCTCCTGAATGAACTGTGGCAATTAGACCTTGAAGCAGCTGTCTGAACCTTTCAGAGGGACTTCGAGAGGTTGCAGATTCTAGAGCTGAGAGGATATCAGAACCGAAAAGCCCTACATCCCGTACGATGATTCTGGATTCTTTAGAAACCGCCAGAGAAGGGTCTGCCTGAGCTAGAGACTTAAAGATGGACTCTGGCGTCACTCCTGCACCGGCAAGTATATTCATATACCCCGTAGTGAAAGAGAGACCATCTTCCAATTCCCTCTTCAAACTGTCGGCCCGAAAAATCGGGTAGACATAGAAGACGATCACTGTCAACACGCCTGCAAATAAGCTCGTCCCTATCCCAAAAAGAAGAGAAAGAAAAAGAGACAAACGAAGAAACGAGATCAAAAGAAGAGGAACCAGAACCAAGACGCACACCGAAGCCGACACAGTTGCGAGAATCACTAGGCTAACATACGCCTTGAAACTAACATTCATCCCAGACTTGTGCAAGTTCACATCCATATCTTTAAACAAAGGCAGAAACCTAGTGGTTTTTCTTCCGATGACTCGATAGGCAAACATCTGAGGTTTCGTTACACCCAGCCTAGCACTCTCAACCCAAGGGTGAAAGCGAGCCAGAATTGCAGAGACAGTTGGGTGAAGCGCATTTTGAATTGTCCTATATCCCTTCCGTAAGATCTCTCTAATCCTACGAAGACTCATTTCCTTCCCAACCTTGCCTTTCGGTAAACACGGGATGGATCAGCATAATACTCTCTAATCACGGCGGCGACATCATCATGTTTCCTGATTTTCTTTTCCATCATCCATTCTAGAACCATTTTTCTTCGGTGGAGTTCCTTCTGGAGTTCATTCTCGGTAAGGCCTAGTTTTTTCATGCTCTTTTCCAAAATATGGCTGCTGCCAGCGTACAAGAAAGCGTCACCTCTAGCATCCCATTGATACACATCATTTGTCAGGAGTTCTTTTGTGTCAGAGTCTAGACCCAAAACCTCGGTGACCGTAAGAGCTCTTCTAGCAGGTATTCCTTCGATTTCTGTACGCAACTGAACCATTATAGCGTCGATCATGGTCAGAAGAGGCCTTGGAATATTCATAGGCTCGGACTCTAAACGGTTAATAACAGCATTCGCAGACTCCCCGTGAATTGTGCTCAGTCCCAAGTGTCCTGTGGCTAGGGCTTGAAAGAGCGTGTAAGCTTCTTCACCACGAATCTCGCCTACAATGATGTAATCAGGTCTCTGTCTAACCGCCGCCTTCAAGAGATCAAAGAGCGTAATGGCTCCGATCCCTCCTTTGTGTTGTCGAAAACTTGATCGCACAATGGAGGGAATCCAATTCTCATGGGGCAAGTTAAGTTCTGCAGTGTCTTCTACGCTGACTATTTTCAATTCTGGTTTTATGAACATTGATAAACAATTGAGTGTTGTCGTTTTCCCTGCAGCCACACCTCCGGCGACCAAGATAGATGCCCTATTCTCTATTGCGTACCAGAAGTATGCCGCCATTTCAGATGATATGGTATTAAAGGCTATCAGGTCAGAGATGGTGAGGGGGTCAACACGAAAGCGGCGAACGGTGAAAGTCGAACCTTTTCTGGTGACTTCGGTTCCATAAGTTAATTGAATGCGGCTTCCGTCAGGAAGAGCCGCGTCAAGCATAGGAGTTGCGATGGAGATGTTTTTCTTTGCGAGGTAGGCTAATCTGATCACAAAAGAGTTTAGTTCATCGACGTTGCTGTAGATGATGTTGGTGGGAAGGGACTCGTATTCTCGATGCCAAACGTAAATTGGGATGTTGACTCCGTCTGCAGAGATATCTTCGATTAGGTGATCCTTCATGAGAGAGTCAATTTTCCCGTAGCCAACGAAATCCCGCACTATATAGTATATGAACTTGTTGATAGCTTCCTCTGCCATCTTGAAGTCGTATTCTCTGACAATCTCTCTGACTTTGTCTTCTAGATACTCTGCGGCCTTTTCTCGTGTTTCGATATCTTTCAGGTTGACATCTATCTCTTCGATGAGAATATGTTTGATTTCTTTGAGTTCATCCTCCTCCTCTTTTAGGAGGGTAGGTTCAATCACTTCGTATCGTACTCGCTGTGTAGTTGGATCTCTTACTACTGCTGCGTACACATAGGGTTCTTCTATGGGGTACACTTCTCGAAACATCGAAGGTTTTTTCATCGTCACTTGCTTAAGATCCCTCTTCGTTAACGTCACTACCCCCTGATTGCCCATTTCTGCAAAGGCTGTCCACTGAAGCAATATTCAGCATGTGGGCTATGTCAAAAGACATATTGTATAGCGAGACTTAATAAATCCTATGTATGAGAAATACGTTTCTAAGCGGCCCAGAATGGAGTTTTTTCTCGCATTATTTGCAGATATTCGTCTAGTGTATTCAGTTCATCTTGGGTTAGTTGGTCTTGGAACTTTGTTCGCAGCTTCTTGGCCTGTTGTTCGGGGATTTTTACGTGGAGTATATCTTTTTCTTGGACATGTCTTCCAACTGTTGGTTTGTTTAAGGAGATGGCGACTTGCATACCGACGTTTGCTTCTGAGATGGCATCTCCACGGTCTTGGATTTGCAGGATTTCGCCTATGCTGGTTCCGTCTTCTTTGATGAGTTCGTATTTTGGTTTGATTCGTCCTGCTAGGACTTCGATGCCGACTATGGCGGGTTTTGCTTTTCTGAAGATGTAGCCTGGGAGGAGTTTTATTTTTCCTGGTTTAACCAGGCGTTCGAATTCTTGTTGGAGGCGTGCTTGTTTTTCTTTTTTCATCCATTTTGTGTAGTCGTCGATTAGGTGGTAGATGATGTTGTGCTGGAAGATTGGAACTCTTCGGTTTCTTGCTTCTTCTTCTGCGTCTGGGAGTGTTTTTACGTTGAAAGCTAGTATGACTCCGTAGAGGCGTTCGTGTTCTTTGACTACGACTGCTTCTGTGACATCTCTTTTTGAGACATCGCCGACGTCTGCGAGTCGTATGGGAACCTCATTTCTCTTTAGGCTCTCTGCTATTGCTTCGAGGGAGCCTAATGTGTCGGTTTTGAGTATGACTCCGTCGATGTCGGTGGTGATTCGGATTTTCTCGATTTCTTCAGAGACAGACTTGATGAATTCTGGGAGGCGGTTCTCAGAGGGAACTGCGTATAGGGGTGCACCTGCTAGGGCTTCGTCTAGATTTGGTGCTGCGATCTTTATTCCTGCTGCGGCTGAAACTTGGTCCACTGAGGTGAATCTGTCTCGAGGGTCTCTGATCTCGTCGAGGGGTTTGGGTAAGAGGGCTGCGCGGACGTTGGTTATGATGGGTTTTTCTTTGGCTCCGACGATGATGGTGTCTCCTTTTTTTAGTATGCCATCGTAGATGAGGGTGTTTATGGTTATGCCGAGTCCTGGTTCTTCTTTGACTTCTAGGATGGTGCCTTTGGCGGGGCCTCTAGTTGTTTTGAGTCTTGGGCGCAGGTATTGTTGTGCTAGGCCGACGAGAACCGCTAGGAGTTCTGGTATACCCTCGCCGGTTTTGGCGCTGGTGGGGACTATGGCGGCAGTTTTTGTGAAGTCTGTTATCTTGTCGTAGCGGTCTGCTCGGAGGTCTAGGCGTGAGAAGGTGCCTATGATTGTGTAAAGGCGTTCGTTGAGGTCTTTTTGGACGTAGGGATCTTGGTTTTGGTAGGCGGCTAGGAAGGGTGCGTCTGGCGTGGGTTTCCAGCCTGGTATACGATCGATTTTGTTTGCTGCGACTACGAAGGGTGTTTTTCTTGTTTTGAGAATGTTGAGGGATTCGTGGGTTTGGGTCTCGAAGCCTTTTAGGATGTCGATGACTAGTATGGCGATGTCTGCGGCGGCGCCTCCTCTTTTTCTTAGGTTTGCGAAGGCTTCGTGGCCTGGTGTGTCTATGACTAGTAACCCGGGGATACGGACTCTACCTTTTAGTGTCTTCAGCAGTGGTCCGCAGATTTGTTTGAGGGTTTTGACTGGGAAGTAGCTGGCGCCTATGTGCTGGGTTATGCCTCCAGCTTCGCGGGCTTGGACGGTGGTTTTTCTGATTTTGTCTAGGAGCAGAGTCTTTCCTGTATCGATGTGTCCTAGTACACAGACGATGGGTTGGCGTATAGGCATTGGGGCTTCTTCCTAGTTGAGGTGGTGCTTGATTTTTTGGCTCTATCATGAATGATGATTCTATGTTATAAACCGTTTTGTTGTTGTGGTTGCGCGTGCGTTCCAGAATCATAGCTGTGTTACTGTGATGTAACAGTCACACACATTTAAAAACGCGAGCGCTTAAAGGCTCACAGAGTTAAGCAGGTTAGCCAAGATGGAGGTGAAAGATTTTGGAAAAAGTTACTATCCTGCGTGGACACGAAGAGTATGAAGAAACCTTGAAGGATATCGAAAGATCGTTGGGCATCGTGCCAGGGTTTATGAAAGCCCTTCCAGGGGATGTGTTAGTCAAGGAGTGGCCCCTCTTCAAGAAGTACGCACTGGAAGAATCTAACGTTCCAGCAAAATATCGAGAGTTGATTGGGCTGGCAATCGCAGCTAACATCAAGTGTCCGTACTGTCAGCTATTCCATAAAGGAACTGCAAAGCTTCGCGGTGCGACCGATGAAGAATTAGCCGAACTTGCCTACCTCGCAAGCTTCACTTCAAGATGGAGCGCCATGATTCACGCCCAGCACTACGACTACGACGCCTTTGAGAAAGAAGTCCATCAGATTGGAGCACACCTAAAAGAGATGCTGTCAGGTGAGAAGTAGGGAGTACTCGCCAACGGCGGTCCTGGCTGAGAAGACGCCTAACTTCCCCTTTTTTGCGCGCGCATGAACACTTTGGGCAGGCTGACCCCTCATGCTTTAAGGCAGTGCCACAGTTACCACAGAACCTCCTCCTCGCGTATTCTGTGTCCTGCACACTACCACATTTCGGACAGACGTTGCCTTTGTCTATTTGAGAACCGCAAGTTACACAGAATTTGTTCATGGTCTCCACGAGAAGAGCATATCACAAGTGAGCAATGAATAATTGATGTACACCAACTTAATGCATGCATGCATGAACGGAAGTCGTGGATTCCGAGAGTCGCGATTCCGTGAGGGGGCTATCTAACTGCTCCCTTGCCTTTCATCATCTCGGCGTGTGTCGGACATATCGGACAAGCCTTGTCCAGAATCAACGGAAGAGCTATATCGATTCGGAGGAGTCCTCGCATTGCCTCACGGGTTGGGCATTTCTTACTGTCGTCGAATAGACAAAAAGGTTCTATCTTGGACATTTCTAATTCGTCCGCGCGCATTTCTAATTTCCTCGAATTCTGTATTGTCTAAGAACTTACTTATTTCTTTTGATAACGAAGGAGACTTCTAGGATGAAACTCCGTATGTCTTCGAAGAAGGTATGCGAGCTATTCCACCTCACCTACGATCTACGCGGAGCACATCAAGGGGCTGACGTTCTTATGCATGCATATACGATTTCGCCTATATCATTTTCTTTCTCGAACTGTTTCACGGCTTTTACGAAATTCGTGTAGTTAAAACTCAAAGCTAAACCCTTTGCGCGCGCGCGTGATAGACGAAAAGGTGTTACTATCTTTAAACGCGTGCATGTTACTGTGGCGTAACAGTCACACACTCTTATAAGAAGCTCCATATGCAAAAGATATCTTGTCGAAGAAAAAGGAGGGATAGACTGTTGAAGAACATAGTTGAGACAGCAGTTGAAGCAGGCTCGTTTGAGACCTTGGTGAAGGCGGTAGAAGTCGCCGGGCTTGTTGACACACTGAGTGGCAAAGGGCCGTTCACGGTTTTCGCTCCAACTGATGACGCTTTTGCCATGCTGCCAGCAGGAACCGTTGAAGGGCTTTTGAAAGACAAAGAAAAGCTGACTTCGATTCTCACATATCATGTGGTTCCTGGCAAAGTTATGTCCTCTGAGGTTGCGAAACTTAAATCGGCAAAGACTGTCCAAGGTCAAGAAATCAAGATTGATGCTGCCAAATGGCATCTCCACAGGAACGTCAAGGTAAACGGCGCGAACGTGATCAAGACTGACATAGGATGCACTAATGGCGTCATCCATGTCATCGACAAAGTAATACTCCCCAAATAAGGAGGTGACCAGAGAATGAGAAAAACCCTTCTGATTGCACCTATTATATTGATGCTGTGGGGACAAGCGATCATAGCTACGCTCGGGGCACCACCTGGGCCTACGATTGTCGATGTGGCAATCGCAGTTAACACTGAGGGCCCATTTGCAGGACAATTCGACACACTGATCGCTGCAGTTCTCGCTGCTGATCCTGCTGTGCTGGCCACGCTTTCTGGCAACGGACAGTTCACGGTTTTTGCGCCAACAGACGATGCCTTTGCCGCGCTTGGCATCACACCCGACAACGTCGGTGACCAAGACCAAGGATTTCTGACAGATGTCCTTTTATACCATGTTGCTCGTGGTCGCCGATACTCTAGGGTGATATTGGCGTCAAAACGGATTCGCACGCTTGAACGAGGCTTCTTGTTCCAGGCTGGTGGTACACTGACAGACAACGTCGGTGGCGTAGCAACTATTGTTGTCACGGACGTCAAAGCGGCTAACGGTGTTATCCATGCCATAGACGCTGTGGTTTTGCCGTACGCTCCTTAGACATAGTCGTCATAGCAATCATTCCCC
>CAYGAE010000034.1:0-15492 GCA_964347855.1 uncultured Candidatus Bathyarchaeia archaeon | reverse complement strand
TGCCAGCTCCCCATGGTGAAGTGTTTTCCGTTGACAAAGTGGAGCTTGTCATAGAAGTTTGGACTGCTTTCAGGGGTTTCAATAAAACAGTACGCACAACACTGATAGCATGAGACCCCCTTACCATAGCCTCGATACGCTGGCATCAGGTTGTCAAAGTATGGCGTTCCAAACTTGGCTACAACCTTATGAACGTCAAGCCAGAACTCATCGTACTCAGGCTTGAAAAACTCTGGACTTATAGTGTTTTCAAGCTTCGGGAAGTTAAAGGGCTTCCCCCAATAGTCCCCCTCATAAGCCACGTCGTAAAGCGCTTTAAACAGAAGACGAACCTCATCCTCATAGTCCCCATAGACATCAGGCCCAACCTTCCCCTTCGCCACTATGGGAACGTCCCTCCAGAGCTCTGGAACTCCCGGCTGCACCTGGATATTGCTGAAGACGAGTTGGCCGCCCCGAGCTACGTAAGCTTGGGTGTATTCGAAAAACATCATCTGCATGAGTTGCCTGATCTTATTGTAGTCTAGTCGCTTCATGTACGGGGCAAGAAAGACCAAGAAGTTATAGAAGCCTTCACCGCCAGCGAAGTTTGTCTGGGCTGAAGCTAAGATTTTGGCGGTGTGCAGAATCGCAACCTCAGGATGTTTAGCCGGACCTGCAATACTTGTTCTTGTGCCGATTCCGTCTGGCATTAGGCCGTAGTAAAAAAAATAACGTAAGTCCCAGTCTTGGCAGAAGGGCCTTGTTCCAAAATACTCCAGATCGTGTATGTGCAGATCTCCTGCTAGGTGCGCGTCAGCCATCTTAGGAGGCATCAACAACATATATTCCTCTCCAGAAACCCAATCTGCTTTCCTTTTATGAGCGGTTTCAGGATTCGGTTGCAGATTTGCGTTTTCTTTCGCTTTGTAGCCTTGCCCCATATCTATCAGATAGGCGTCGTAAACTGGTGCTCCTACCCTGGTCAAAAGGTTCCTATAGACTGCGTATTCAGACTTTTCTTTTGATCTGTCCAGTAGGATGTTGTTTACCAACTCCCTTATGAGGGGCCCGCTTATGAATTGGAGGTCCAAGTCAAAGATTTTCTTCTCCACGTCGACAGCTATTTCCTCAGCCTCTTCCTTGCTTATCGGCCTCACTTCATAGAACTCTTTGGCGAGTCTCGTCTCCGTTAGGAGCTGTTTCACTACTGCGCTTCTATTCCACGGTACAATGAACCCGTCGCTTCTTCTAACCATAGGGCGCATTCTTTCCAGAACCCGCTCATAAACCATCTATTCTGCCTCTTCCAGAATCGCTAAAAGCTCATCCTTGATTAACCCGTTGTCATCAAAGATCTGGTCTTCTGTAAACAGAGCGTCTTCAACTTCGAGGACCGGTGCCGACAAGACAACCGCGTTTCTCATAATCAAACCCGCCATGACGTTCACGTCGTCCAGGTCTTTCTCCATAAACTCCAGATCCCTGCTCTTCAGCCATTTTTTCAGCATTTCACATCTAACGCATCCACTAGACGTGTAGACCACCATCTCGCCATCTCTCGTGAAATGCTTAGGTGAGCCAGCAGTGTATCCCCCATCACTCATCAGAACACCTCCTCTAAACAAAGAGAGCAAGGTAGCCATTTGGCACTTGCTAGATAGTAAAATTTAGTGAACAAATTCATCTAAAAATTTGTAGAATTTGCTTCTAGAAATTATTCATAAACAACACACGCAAACTTCGTAAACCTAGAAAAACAGTCTGCCAAAAGCTACCCTTCTACTATTGAAAGTGTAAACAACTCCTATCAAGCTAGCAGGTACGATGCCCTCCCAACCAAAGCGTCGCGTTGGGCGGAATCCCAAAAAGACGACAGCACATGTTTTGCTGACACACGACTAGAACAAAAGACCCTGTCAACTGATCCGCATGAAGGGCACTTCGCTAATATTCCATGAAATGCTCTTTGACAATTGGCGCAGTAGGAGAGATGCCGATTGTACGTATAGAGGCCTATGGCGTAGGTCTTCAAAATTCTTCTCGTGACAGCCAAGAGTGAGTCAGCGTCCAACTCTGAATCGGCGAGTTGTAGTATAGTTAGATGGCTTCCTGGGGCCATTCTATGGAACTTTCCTTCTATACCTAGACGGTCTTCCCATGGAAGCTCACTCGTTAAGGGAACCGCAATCAAATCAGTGTAAAATGGTTGTTTCCTAGTACCTTGGGCGTGAACCTTCGCCCATCCATAGTTCTCCACATCCAACTCGGCGAGTCTTTTGGCTGCGTCAGCGTTAGGCAGCATAGAAAGCAAGGGGCGAGTCTCAGGTTTCTTTGTATACTTATGGATGCCCTTGGAAAGGTAGTTCACGATGTTTTCTGCAAGATCTAAGGCTTCGCCGTCTTTGTGTATGGCTTTCTCTAAGAGTGCCTGGGTTGTTTCGTTTAGGCCCACAAAGCTTACGAGTCTAGAGGCGTTTTGGAGCCTGAAGTAGTGATCGCCGTCTACCTTTTGCATGAGAAAGGGAAGCAGTCCTTCCCTTGAGCGTCTTCTGATCGTTTGATACTTTATCTCCAAGGCGCGTAGAGCCATCTCTAATTGCTCGTCCAAAAACTCGTAAAACCGGGTTTGCTTTCCCTCTGCTTCGTAGGACACTCTGGGCAGGTTTATTATGACGCTGCCTATACTTCCTGTTCGCAGTGTGTCTAGCTCCCAGTCTTGCTTCCACTCGGCGGCAAACCTGCACCCTGTGGCTGTGTAAGAGACTTGCTTTTGCCCCTTGGCACACAAGTTTGCGAAGTATGGGAGTCCTCTTTCAGCAGCAAGCTTGTGAGACTTGAATAACAGAGACTCGCATTCCCTGTCTTCAAGTACTTCTGGTCGCACCTTCACGATTAAGCTGGGGTTGAAGATTGGTCTGTGTTTGTCATCTTCTAGACTTATCTCCAGAAGAAGGGACGCGATCAAGCGGGTTTCTTCAACGAAGTCTGCGTAGGTGCCAATCTTCTCTCCGTTAGGGCCGATGGCCTCGTTTTCTTTGAGAAAGTTGGGAACAATAAATTCTAAACCTAAGGACGTTTCCAAGGGAAACCCTTGATTCGTCAGTGTGTGGTTCAGATTGAAGACTAACATACGTAGAGCTTCCCTAACCTTCTCATCTGAGATTCCTCGGGCAAAGGGTGCGAGAAAGACGTTAAAGTAGTCAAAAGCCTGGTCTCCAGAGATTTCTGTGGCAGCGATCTTCAGAACGTTGGAGACTGTTAAGAGTGCAGACTCAATGTTTTTAGGAGGACGATACGACCTTCCTCTGCCGTCAGTTCTTCCAAGGTCTAATCCATACTGGAAAAAGAAGCGGAGATCGTGCATGAATTCGTTAGGTTTCAAGATCCAGCACCCGAGGTTGTTGATGTGGAGGGTTCCGGAAAGGTGAGCATCGGCAATGTCTCTAGGAAGTGTGTTTAGTAGGGTGTATTCTTCGATCACTGCGTCACCCGCGGCTTTGTGGACTGCTCCGACCCCCAGTGACGTGGCACCAATTGACTTTATGAGTTGTGTGACGTCATATACGGGAAGCCCTAGACGTGTGAGCTTGTGGCGGTACTCTTCAAGCCTCTTCTCAACCAGAATGGCGTTCACAAATTCTCGGATAAGTGGAGCAGTGAGGTATTTTGTCTTGAACTCTGATAGACGGCTCTCTGTTTCTCGCGCAATCTTCTGCGCCAAGTCTACGGGGACGCCTGCCTCTCTAATCAAGGACTCGACGATTTTGTTTCTGTCGAAGTCCTCCATGGCCAGGCGGGACGTGCGCACAACCATCTTCCGTCTTTTAAAGAACTGCTCCTCAATCTCTTCTGCCATACCGATGACCGTTCGACCGAGTTCGGTCAGACGATATCTCTTCTTTTCAGCATCTGGCTCGATCAGTTTTTCTTTGATAAGATACCGGAGATGATAGGCGAATCTGCCTGCGTCGCGACTTGGGTTGAGACGTAGGATCTTCATGATTTCGGTGTAGGAAAGTGGTCCCCTTTCGAGTAGAAGGTTTAGGACCTTCAGTCTCAAGGAGGACGAAGCTGCTTTGAGTACTCTGAGACCTCTTTGTCGCGGTCGACGGGGCAACGCTTGACACCACACAGGCTTGTAATGGGTGTACTTAGTTTAAAAAATTAAAGTAAGCATGTCCTTGATGAAGTAATCGCTTTGGACAATGGAACAAGCCTTATGTAAAACTAGTTGCAACACATCACCGTTAGGGGCCGTCGGCTAGCATGGTCTAGGCTAGGAGACTTGGGCTCTCTTGACCCCGGTTCGAATCCGGGCGGCCCCACCACTCTCATTTGACAATCCTTAAGAAACCATAGCGTAAAATTCTACGCATTTGTCTCTGTCTTTAACTGAGGAATCGCTAGCTTAGCCGTTTTTTCCCTTTTTGTGATCTCTCTAGCGACAATAACGCCTGAAACAGAGGCTTGAATCAGTCCCCTACTCACCCCCGCTCCGTCACCTATCGTGAATAGGCTAGGAATCCTCGTCTCCAAGCAATCGCTCAGTTGCAGTCTAGACGAATAGAACTTCACTTCAACGCCGTATAACAACGTATGTTTCGCGTTCACCCCTGGCGCTATCTTATCTAGTGCCTCAAGCATCTCACGAATGTCTGCCAGGTAACGGTAGGGCAAAACGAAGCTTAAGTCGCCTGGAGTAGCGTTCTTCAATGTTGGAACCACCACGCTTCTCTTTATCCTTTCCTCAGTAGATCGCCTACCAACCTGTAAGTCGCCTAACCTTTGGATTATGACGCCTCCGCTGAGGAGGTTTGTGAGCCGAGCGAGATACTTTCCGTAGGCGATAGGTTCCCTAAACGGCTCTGTGAAGGAGGTTGTGACCAAGATGGCGAAGTTTGTGTTCCCCGTCTTCCTCTCCGCCCAACTCTGGCCATTCGCAGTCAAGACGCCTTCATAGGACTCGGTGATGACTTCTCCTTCAGGCGCCACGCAGAAGGTTCTCACCTGATCGTCGAACGACTTGGAGTAGTAGATGAACTTCGGCTCATACAGTACCTCTGCGAGTTCCTGCAAGACAGGTGCCAGAACCTCCACCCTGATGCCGACGTCAACTGGATTGTTCAGTGTTTTCAGCCCGGAAGCTTCAGCCTCGCTTTTCAGCCATTCTGCTCCACTTCTACCAGGGGCCACGATGACGTATCTGCCATGGAACTTCTCACCTTTGGTTGTCTCCACACCCTTGATCTTTCCATTGTTCACGATGAGGCTCTTTACGTCAGTTCTTGTGCGTATCTCGACCTTGTCTTTGAGGTGCCTCCGCATTCTGCGCAGAGTCTCAGCACACTTTTCAGTTCCCATGTGGCGCAGTCTTTGCGGAACCAGTTTCAGGCCAGCGAGAGTTGCTCTACGCTCGATATCATCGATTCTGTCAAGGTCTGTCCCATAAACATGTTGGGGTGCCCCGAACTTGACGTAAATGCTATCCACATACTCTATGAGTTTGGCCAGCCCCTCTTTGGTACAATACTCATCTAGCCATCCCCCGACCTCTGTGGACAATGTCAGCTTTCCATCGCTGAAGGCTCCTGCACCTCCCCAGCCCGACAGCAAGGAACAAGGTTGACAATTTATGCATCCCAGACCCCTACTCGCGGGGCACTTCCGCTGTTCAAGGTCGGGCCCCTTATCTAACATAAGGAGACTAAGTTCTGTGTCTTCAGCCAGCTCAATGGCGGAAAATATCCCAGCAGGACCTGTGCCAACGATTATCACGTCATGTTTCAAGGGCATTCCTCTGAAGACCCAAAACTACATGCTACAACTTGAATATATGTGTTAGCAAAAAAGGCGCATTACTGGGAAACCGTGGTTAAGATTCTAAATACGAGGATAACATTTGGCGATGATCCTCTATGCGGTTAGTCTTTTATGGCTTCAAGGAGGCTCATCACGTTCCACAGTTTCACTCGGGTGTAGGGTGGCATGTTAGGGTCTTGCAGGATTTCGTCTAGAACTGATATGGCATTGGAAGCCCTCACAGCCGGAGTGTTTTGCACCAACTCTAGGGCGTCAATTGACTGTTTCGCAGCTCTCCTTATGTTGCGAGGCGTCGTGGTGTCCTCTGAAATTAGCCCGAGGATGCCCATCGCCTGCTTCATTCTCTCCTCGTACTCTTTTAGTTTCTTTTTTCTTACCATATGGAAGCCTCGGCGGAACTGCACTAACGTTAATCAAATTACCTAGTAGATGCTAACTTATACTATTTGTTCTTTATGTTCGGCAGTTTCGGTATGAAAAGAAATACTAAGATGCATCTCCAAATTACACTCACAGAGTTGAAGCTTTTATTCATCTGTTAAGAGTTGAGAGTTCAAAGCTATGAAAGCAACCGCGGTCGCGCATCCCATTCAGGGCCTAATCAAGTATCACGGACTAAAGGATTCAAAACTCAGGATTCCATTTCACGACAGTATCTCAGTCTGCGTCAAGGCGCTTCACACTACCACAACCGTTGAAGCCACCGAATCGTTGAAGGAGGACGACGTGATAATCAACGGAGAAAAGGCGGTGGGCGCAGACCTAGAAAGAGTCAAAGTTATACTCAACAGATTACGAAGCATAACTGGATATTCAGGGCACTTCAAGGTTGCATCCCAAAATAGCATAACGCGTGGAAAGGGCCTTGGTTTTTCCGCTTCAGGGTTTGCAGCCTTGGGCACAGCAGCCCACACCGCTTTGGACTTTGAAGTTGACGACATATCCCTTTCAGAATTAGTAAGGCTGGGCGCAGGATCCGCAACAAGAAGCCTTGCGGGAAGTTTCGCAATATGGTATGCTAACAAGAATGGAAAATCTTACGCAGAGCAGATAGTTAAGCCTGAAGAGGTGGATTTAGGCATGGTCATCGTACCTTTTCCCTCATCCATCAGGACCGACGAAGCTCACAGTGAGGTTCTCAGTTCACCATTTTTTAAAGCGAGGTTAAAACATGTGGCAAAAATCATCAAAACCATGAAGACAGCGGTGAAGGCAGGAGACGTCGCCATGATAGGAAGATTAGCCGAGGAAGACAGCCTAAATCTACACGCAAGTACAATGACCGGCAAAGATCGCATGGTTCTTTGGGAACCAGAAACCATCCGCATAATACAGGAGGTCCAGAGAATGCGAAAGGAGGGTACGCCAGCGTGGTATTCCATCGATACAGGACCCTCCGTCTTCGTCAACACGTTTACGGATCACGTGGAAACGGCAGCTGCCAGACTACGTGGATTAGGCTATTCCAACGTCATAACAAGCAAAATCGGTGGCAAACCCTTCCTAAGCAGCGAACATTTATTCTAGGAATCGAAGAAGGTCAAAAGACATACACGCGTTCGGTAGTTATGGTCCTGGTTGGGCAGGTCAAACCATTCCGAGTAAAAGCTTTGAGAAGGTGCTGCGCGCGCATTTTCAATACTTGTGACGGAGACACGTTGCCATATTATTGAATAGCCACTTGAAGTTCTCGCGCTATTCCCTTGGTCAGTAGCTCTATCAGCTTTTTAGATGCCATCTTTGTATCGTCCTCATCATCCAGAGAAAAGGTCTTCGAGGTTGGCTCGCTTAAAAGATTTCTGCACGAGCAGAGAAGAAGGGCAACTTGTATAAATTGGCACCAAGGCGTATATTACTTATTACTCACAAAATTCTCTCAGAGGCTTAAGATTGACAAAAAAGACAAGGGATATCCAAGCTATGGTTGATCTCCTTAGGCAAGGTGCCACCCTAACAGAACTTGCATGTCCAGCATGTGCCTCACCCCTATTCAAGTTGAGAAGCGGAGACCTGTGGTGTGCAAAATGCCAAAAACGGGTGATAGTCGTGAAAGAAGGCGAACAGCCAATTGGAGCTACGAGCCCCATGCTCCTAAACACCCTAGAGTCAACCGTCCTCTCAAAGATACAGGAAATTGAGGGAAGACTGAAGACAGAAACAGATCCTGAACAGTTGCAGAAACTCGGAAGTATTCTCTCCACACTACTCGAGAACCTAGAAAAAGTAAGAAAGATGAAGAGAACATAAGCCTAACAAAGGAAGCCAAGTTTTGCTGGGACGTTATGAAAACTTTCCAGAAGTTATCCATGGTCGCGCACAATTCACGTGTCCAGGCTCAATAAGAGAGGTCCAACAAGTAATTCTTCGCAGTTTTCATCGGCTAAACCGCCAAATCCGACGTTTAGATGCCATGGCGTCCCATCTGTCGCCGCAGTGCAAAGTCGGTTTCGAGTTTGGGACAGCCGAAGACACAGTTTTCACCTATCTGGACGATGAAGAACTGGACAGATTCACAAAGCGCCTCAGCAAAAAGGAGTTGCCGATCATGGACTTCTTCTGTGCTGTTCACTACCATGCTGTTAACAAAGAGGACAAGCGTGTTCCCTTAAAGTTCGATTACCATTTGATCCGCTTCACATTTCGTGGAAAGAGTATGGAACTCTGGGTTTCCCATCAGCGGGGCCCCCAGCATTTTCCCCTACAAGATTTCATTACCTTTATGATACGTCATATCAACGAAGAACTCTCGAACGAACAGCTGAAGCCACTAGACCTAGAATATTTGCGAACCCTATGATTTTTCCAGAAAGTTGAGAACAACCGCTAAGATGTCCTTTGCCACGTTATCTTTGGGTCTGTTTCCATCGATAAGTACTAGTTGACCGTTTTTGACCAGTTTCATGTAAACCTCTCTGACCTTTCGCTGAATCTGTAGGCTTTCCATGACCGACCTTTTCCGCTTCATCCTCTTCACCACAACTTCTGGCGGAACATCAATGTAGATTGCCAAATCCGGCGAAAGGACTGATTTGTTGATCTCCTCGATCCAGTCTAGGTCCAGTCCAGCCGCCCCCTGATAGGCCAAAGAGGAGAAAACGTACCTGTCAGAAACCACAATTTTCCCTTGTCGCAACGCAGGTTTAATCCTCTTTTCTAGATGGTCGACTCGATCAACGGCAAAGAGGAGAGCTTCCACGACGCTCGGCACACGTGTCTCTCTTTGAAGAACGTACATTCTTATGAAATTACCGATTTCACCTGGACTTGGCTCGGTAGTGTAGATGGCATCGAATCCTCTTTGTCGTAGATTTCTTACGAGCCTATGCGTATGTGTTGTCTTTCCGCTGGCATCTATTCCCTCGATACAGATGAAAGTTCCTTTCTTCTTCATCAGTCAACCTCTTCCGTGTCACGCAGTATAAATCATCGATTGCCTTAAAAATGAATACTCAGGATGAGAAAGCCAGGAGAACTTCTCTTATGAAGCGGTACTGGGGTGAGATCAAAGATCCCGTTCACGGATACGTCTACATCACTGAAGCTGAGAAGGAGATAATCGACTCTTACCCGGTCCAGCGACTTCATCGACTGAGACAACTCGCGGGAGCAGAGTTCGTCTATCCAGGCGCTAACCACACAAGATTTGAACACTCAGTCGGCGTCATGCACCTTGCGGGGCTCCTCTCAGAAAACCCAAGCCTGTCACAACATCTCTCCGAAGATGAGGTTCAAACTATCAGAATTGCTGCTTTGCTTCATGATGTGGGACACGGCCCCTTCTCACACGTCTTTGAACACCTACTGGTGAAGTTTCTGAAGAAGACGCATGAAGACATGACAACCTGGGTTATCAAAGAATCTGAGTTAGGAGACGTAATCAACAGCCTCGGGTACGATCCTGACCTGATTGGAAAACTCGCAGTTGGAGCCTTGAATAAGCCAGGAAAGGCCTTCATCGATCAGATGATTCGAAGCGCGGTGGATGTGGATAAACTGGATTTTGTCGTTCGGGACACTTTCCATACTGGTGCGGAATACGGATATGTGGACATCTTTCGCCTTATTCATACGTTGGATATACTAGATGAAAACCTTGCAATAGACTTGGGAGCCTTATCAGCCCTAGAATCTTTCATACTAGCCCGAATTGAATCCTTCAAAAGCATATATTTCCATAGAGTCGGTCGTGCAGCCCAAATAATGATCGCCATGGCCATGGAAAAAGCCAAAGACGAACTCGGCCTAGTAGACTTCCAAGCGCCCGCGCAATATCTTACCCTCAACGACTATACCACATGGACCATGCTGAGAGCCTGCGAAAAATCACAAAGAATCATCGAAAACTTGGAAAGGCGTAAGCTGCTCAAACGAGTTTACGAAAGAACCTTCTACGTAAGAGACAAAACGATGACGGGCATCTTCGGCGTCGAAGAGATACGCGATCAGATGAGAAGTAAAATCGCTTCAGAGGCTGGAGTCGAACCACAGTCGGTGGTGATAGATGTGCCCACGGTTCCATCGGTCCCCTACCGCCATTCGGTTCTATTGGAACCCATGGAAATCCCAGTTTTTCACAAGACGAAAGATGGAAAGAAGGTTCCTGGTCGCCTGAGTGATGTTTCGGGAGTGTTTGATGTCCTTAAAGGTTTCATGAACATTCTGAGAGTGTATACTGAGGAGGAACACCGTGAGGAAGTTGGGAAAGCTGCGACTAAACTGCTCGGAGAAGTTCCTTTCTCAGCCAAAATATCCTATTAGGTTCAGTGAGAAGTGCAAGCGCGCGCAAGACGATTAAAGAATGGCCCTCAAGTGTTACAGGGCTATCAATAGTTCTAATGGTGAAGCTAGGGAGAAACTAGAGAACCTGGACTTGCCTTTTTATACTTAACCCACGCGCATCAGATGTTCATTGGTAGCTTGGCCACTCTTACAACGAATATGCACACATGCTGAGGCTCACACAAAAAAAAGGGATGGAGGGATGAGACAAGTTTAGTCTACCAGGCACAAAAAAGACCGCCACCACCGCCACCACCGCCACCAGGAGGCCCGACATATTCCTTGTAGAGATACCAAATATGCGGTATAATATCGTCTTCCATGTACACCTTGAACCAGTATTTGTGATCAGGGCTGTCATTTGTGATCTCCCAATAAACAGTATCTTCGTGGCCAATGGTGGCAGCCAACGTAGTTTCTAGCTCAAATGAGAGTCCGACACCAAGTGGGGAGCAGTTGATAGTAGTCTTGAGCCCTTCTTGAAGGGTTGTGCTGCCAGACAGGGACCATTCCTCCCCATAGGGCGCACCAGGAAGTAGCCCATAAGTTGCTCCACCAACGGAGTCAGGGTCCACGTACTCATCTTCAGTATAGAACGCCTCATATTCGTCCGTGAATGTGCGAAGGAACAGATCTGTTATTGTCCCGACCGCATCGTAGATGCCAGTTGCTCTTGCTTTTCTTTTCCATACAAGCGGATAGCCTGGAGCATGATAAATACTTGTAACGCCTTGTTCATAAGTTTTTGTCATACCAGAACCAGCTGCGTAAGCTTTGACAGTTATCGTGTGAGAGGACGCAGAGGTGTACTTCACGTAAGCAAGATTTGTGTTCGGGAATAATGCGACCATCGTTACCCAAGTGTCTGTATCTTCAGTGAGTTGAAAATCGACAGTGGTAGGTTGTGTTATCGTAGAAGCATATTTCTCTTGCGTGAAATAGCCCGTTTTATTGGCAACAACCATTGTAGAAAGCTGATGAGGTACATAAATATCATAAAATCCGTTTGCGTCTGTGGTGTCCGAGTAATCCGCCGCGCGGACAGTAGCTCCAGCAATGCCCACACCGTTGTCGTTTCGCACATGTCCCTGAAAGGCGAAGTTGGGAACGTAGGCTCTTGCTTCTGAAACAAGCATGAACGTTGAAACCGCCAAGAGAAAGGTCAAAATGATGGCTTCGAGATTTCTCATATCTAATCCCGACTTTGGTTGTTCGCTATATCTATTTATGCTTTGCTACCAACCACAAAATAATTGGCACAGCGACGATTATAACGATAAGAATCACTCCTAAACTCGAGGACCCAGCAGAGGTCTCAGAGCTAAATGAGAGTCGCGCATAGTCTGAAGGGGTTATACCTACGTCAGGAGTGAAGCCAGTGCCAGGCCAAAAATCATATAGATCAGGAATTCTCACACCCTCATCAGGTTCGTATCCTTGCCTGTTGAATTCGAGAGCGAAACCTATTGGCCTTGTCTCGCCCTCAGCCACTTGGAGTCCATCTGTGACCTTGTCGCTATTGCTGAGTGGAAAGCAGAATTCGAAGTGCTGATCACCAGTAGAGCCATTATCGTAGAATCCGACACCACGAGTTGAAACGTCAGATGTTTCGATGTTGTCATCGGGAGTCCACAAGATTTTGTTGCTCACATCCGGCCGCCTGTCATGCCAATCCTGCAGAGAAGGCGGATATTCAACTGAATCCCAGAACCAATCTAGCTTGAGTGAAAAAGCGAGGTATGTTTGACCATGACGCATTCCAATGAAATTCAGTAGTCCCTTGGCATCTTCTGGTGACTCTAATCTTCCATCGTTGAAAACATCAAAATAGATGAGAAAGCCATCAGGAAGCACCATTTCATCGGGTACTGAAAACGGGTTTGGCCCCACATGAAACAGTATTGCTCCCACGAAGAAGTGTGTACTGTTGTGGGCAAGATGTACGTTCGCTCTGTGATCTTGTCCGTTTGCGAATGTAAAGTTGAAATCAAGCAAGGTAGCATCAGCCCACGCTGAGTCATCAACCTTACCATCCAAAATGAGCTCATCAATTTCTTTAATTAGAATGACATTATTCGGAGTACTGGCCTTGAAAACGGGGCCAAAGCCTGCCATTAGAAGCAATCCATATAAAACGACGTTCCACAACTTCAAGCTGGGGCTTCTCCCACAGGAATATAGAGTCAAATGCCTTTAAAGATGCATGCATCCGGTTTTGAAGCTTATGCGCGCGCATTCCTCGCCATGTCAACCGAACTAATCGCGCGCATTGAAAAGACGTTACAGGGAGAAGCCCAAAGAAGATTCAGTTTCGGAAGAGCTCAGGTTACTTTGATAACTCGCGCGCGCATTAATCGTGATATTGATTACCCCTAAACCAGCGCACCGCTGTATCCCCTAAGCTTCTCCAACTATTCTACAACAGATCACTAATGGAGAAAACTTAAAACTAGAGGATGAATTATCTGCTTGAATGCTCCGGTCTTAGGGCTCCGGTAGAAGGAAGGAGTACAATGCTCCTTTTTCTGCCAAATATAGCCAGGTTAAACACACTCCGTGAACCAAGTATTTCGGCCTTTCGGCGCTAGTCAACGGAAGAAAGCCGAAGACCCGGGTTCGAATCCCGGCCGGAGCACTAACTTACACATAATATAAGGCTCTGCTACAGATTCTGAGGTGGCGAGATAGTATGGTGGAGCAGGATCAACGATGGACACAAGCATATCTGAAATTGAAGGGGCAATGGAAGCTCGAACCAAACTGGAAACTCATCGAGTATCTTCACCTGATTCCACAGGGTCCTGTACTGGATCTAGGAGCAGGTAATGGACGAAACGCTCTCTTCTTTGCCGAATTGGGGTATGAGGTCGACTATGTAGACATCTCGAAGACCTATTCAAAACGGATGGAGGCCCGCGCTGAAGACGAGAATCTTACGCTGACTGCGCATAATATGGATATTCGTAATTTCGATATTTCAGAAAAACACTATTCGCTGATCATTGCCTCAAAGATCCTCCACCTGTTTCCTAAAGCGGATATCGAGGACATCACTGGGAAGATGAACGCAGGTCTAGCCCGAAAGGGTCTGATCTACGTGTACACCTTCTCCGTTGCGAACCTCAAGCACAGCAAAAGACTGCACGAGTTAGAACGAGTCGAGGAGAACACATACTATCACAGGAAATATCGCCAACATTTTCACTACTTCAAGAGTGATGAACTCCTCTCGCTCTTCCCCAAGCTAAGGACGATCTTCTACAATGAGGGCACTGTACACGACTTGAAGAAGCGAAATTCTCGTTATCACTTCACTCTAGAGTATCTGGGACAACGTGTTCACTAGATGTGTGAGAGCACTAATTTACTTGATAATGTCAGCGTTAACGTCTCTGCCCACGACCGGGATCATATCTCTTTCGATTTCCATTACGTCAAAGTATTTCATTGCATTGCCAGTCAGATATAGGAGGGTCTTCTCATCTAGGTCGAATTCGCCTTCATCCTCGATTTTGTTTAGTGCCGCCAGCGTGGAGGCTGCTTCTGGACACGCATATATACCCCTTTGGAAGAAGACCTTCATCGACGAGCGTATTTCTTTGTCGCTGACCGATATTGCCATTCCTTTTGTTTCTTTTAACGCTCGCAATATGAGTTCGCTTGCATTGGGATAGGGCACCCTTAGACCAGTTGCAACAGTTTCGGCGTCTTTCCAGGCTTCTTTTACTTCAACCTCGTTTTTGTTGTATGCGTCAACAAGGGGAGCGCACCCTGAAGACTGAACAATGATTAGCCGTGGAATCTTTTCACTCCAGTCGAGCTCTAGCAATTCGTTAAACCCTTTCCAAAGGCTTATTACCCCTTCTCCTCCACCAGTTGGGAAAACTATATTGTCGGGCAAGTCCCAATCGAACTGTTCCGCTATTTCAAACGCCATGGTCTTAAATCCTTCAAATCTGTAGGGTTGCTTATTAGTTGAGATGTCAAACCATCCGAACTTTTGTCTGAATTTTTTGACTATCGCCCCCGCATCCTTTATGGACCCTTCAACAAGGTACACCCTGGCTCCGGTATACACGCATTCCTTAAGGAAGTTTTCAGAAACATCTTCGGGCATGAACACATAGACTTCCATTCCAGCCTTTTTTCCGTAAGCAGACAACGCCGCGGCAGCATTTCCAACGGAAGGTATCGCAACGCGCCTTACTCCCAACTCCTTGAGTCTAGAAACTGCTACAGCCATTCCTCGAGCTTTGAACGTTCCAGTTGGAAGCCTCCCGTCATCCTTAGCGTACACATTTTTCAATGTCGTGCTGTGGCTTTTAGAGAGTCGAAGTATGGGAGTATAGGGTTCTCCGAGAGAAACTATGCTTGCATGCGACGACATAGGAAGCAATTCTCTGAACTTCCAGAAAGTGTCCTCCCTCTTCTCGAGAATCTTCATGGAAACGCTTTCAGCAACCCGAGCTAAATCATACCGAAACAGAAGCACTCCGCCACATTTTGGGCACACCGTTAAAACCCTATCGCACGGAAGGGTTTCTCCACAGTTGACACATTCGACCGCGATATAGAACATGCGCTCCACCACAATACCATGTTATCAACGTTTAGTTGTTTTCTCTAGGGTTTTGACAAACTTTTATACCTTCCAAAAGCATCAATTTCCTTGGCGGGTCTAGGCGGGGGGCTAGGGGTCCCTTGAACCGTAAACCCTCTATACGACGGGCCGAAAGCCTTGGTGAGGCGTCAAAGATCATCATGGCTCCTCTGTCCTCTGGCTATGAGTATCCGTCCCCTGGGGCTGGCGGTCGCGGGGCAGCCTTCGTAGGGAGGCTGTTTACTGCGTTTGTCAGGTGAACCTGGCTAGGCCCGGGAGGGAGCAACCTAAGCTTGGACGTTCAGCGCTTG
>CAYGAE010000033.1:0-15859 GCA_964347855.1 uncultured Candidatus Bathyarchaeia archaeon | reverse complement strand
ACGCACGCAAAATAATCTCTATTCTGAATACGTATTCCTCGTTCATAATTCTTATCAAGATTCTTGGTACCCTTTAAAGGCTAAGGTCAGAAGAAAATGTTCAAAAAATCACTCCTAAGGAAAAAAGCATACACGATGACATTCGCATTAGCCTTTGTCAGTATCATGGTTGCATCTGCCCTGATGATTTCACCTGCTAAAGCAAACCCAATAACAGTCTCAGTCTCGCCAACCAGCGGAACACCTGGAGCCAGTGTATTGGTGTCCGGGGACGACGCCACGCCACAAGGAGAAGTGAGAATTTACCTAGCTGTTTTCTTCTTCAGCCTTTTCATGGAAACAACAACTGCAAATGAAGCAGGGATGTATTCTGTTAACATCACAGTGCCAGCCATCACCTCCGGATCCTACTCAATACTAGTACTAGATGTAGCTGCAGACGACGACGCTTCCACCCCATTCACCATCCAAGCTCGGATAGAAATAGATCCCATTGAAGGATCGTGCAATGATCAAGCAACCGTGACGGGCTATGGTTTCAACTCTGCAAGCCCAATAACACTCACATTCAACGGAACCGATGTTACACCACCATGGCCACAGCCTCAAACGAACGAATTTGGCTCCTTCACCACTACAATTAGCATACCCAACGTCCCTAAAGGAACATATGAAGTCAATGCAAGCGATGGTGAATATTATGCTCTAACCTCATATACCGTGTTTCCAAAGGTCAGGCTGAGCCCAACAAGTGGACCACCAACCACCGTTGTTCTAGTCGACGGAACTGGATTTGCATCAAGCGTTGCTGTGTCAATAGAGTTTGGCCACATCAACGTGACAATGTATCCACCTTTTCCCACTAATGTGGATGGTTCATTTATGCAGCTGTTCTTTGTTCCTGAAGTACCCGACGGAGAATTTATAGTCAACGCGACTGATGAAACCGGAAATTCAGCAACTGCCCAATTCTTGGTGCCATCTCCCACTCTAACCTTAGAACCAAGCACCACAACAGGAAATTCAATAGTCACCGCAAGAGGTTCAGGATATCTGCCAAACCAACCTATACTTCTGTATTTAGAAGACCACATGGTTGTCAACCTGATTGATCTAATCGTCGTATCCGAAGTGATATACGCAGATGAATACGGTGTCTACGAGTACTCCTTCATCGTCCCAATAGAGAATCCAGGCATCTACAAAGTCGTGGCATACAGCACACGCGCTGGCTTCGGACTGCAAAAGGGTGAAGAACTAGCATCGGCCCCACTCACAGTAACTGAAAACGCTCTGCTACTGGAGCTAAAAGACGAAATAGCCACAATCATAATACCTGATCTGGGAATAATAAGGGAGAACTTGACTTCGATTGATGCCAAGTTGGTAGAGCTCGAAGGAACCACAGCTACGATCAGCTCAACACTAGGGCTGATTCGGGCAGATATATCCGACATTCAGTTAAACGTCACCGCCATCAACGGAAACATAGCCACCATCGAGACAACCTTGGGAACAATCGAAGGAGAAATAACATCAATCAAAGGAAACACAGCAACAATAGAAACCGACCTTGGCACAGTAATCACTCAAATCTCAGACGTTGAAGGAACCTTCACAATTCCTCTATATGTCGGTCTAGTACTTGCAGTGATAGCAGCCGCTGGAACTATCTTCCTGTCGATTATCCATGTGCAAGCAATGCGAAGAACTTCAGAATAAACCACCAACCCTCATCTTTTTCTCACATATTTCGTTCCATTTTTTCAGGCGCGTGTACAAGAATTCTTTGAATGGGTTATTAACAACAGGAAATATTGAACCTAGATAGAGTGAGAGGTCACTGTGGTTGCCCTCACTATGTTCTCTTTTCTTCAACGTTTTGTGCGCGCGCCGGAAGGTTCTTCATAGATGATAAAAGTAGTTGTGTAATAGTTGTAATGGATTAGAGTGAAGAAGAAAATAATATCGCTAATACCGTTAATTCTGCTTTTGATAGGCATGTTTTGCGCGCGCACATCAGCACTCGCCTGTAGCGTTCAACCCGCGAAAGCACTGGAACAGTGGGTTCCTTATGTCCCTTCTTCTGAGCAAGTAGACTTGGAGTTTTGGATAGAGGATCAAGTGGCGTATGTTAAGGTTTGCATAACATTTTCTGATGCCGGATTTGGTCTTTCAGATTGGGGGTCTGTGACCAAATATGGCTGTGAAATACAGGTCAATTCTGAAATTTGGGAATGGACAGGCCCAGCAGCTCAAGCCATTACAACCAGGTGCCACACCTACGATCTTGGGCATCTGGAATCTGAGGCCTACACCTTCACCTTTAAAGCTTGGGGTATTCCAATTGAAAACACAGGAACGACAGCAATCCCTGAATTTACATCCGTGGTGTCAATCCTACTTGCATTGGCCATACTTACAGCTGCTTTAGTTATTTACAAACGAAGACAACTCCAAATTACAATTCAATGAAATGCTGACCTTCCCTCTTTTTGGCCTAGCTAGCATTTCTTCCAAAATTCTCGTAGATCTATGATTGACGCGCGCATTTCAATGAGGTCAATCTGGTTCATGGCTGGAATTTTCTAAAGAACTCTTCAAGCAAGAAGAGATATGAATCTGGGTTTTTGGTTACATTTTCTTTGTATGAATCCCAACGATCCAGAATTTGGAGAAGGCGGATTCCTAAGCGCTCTCTTTTCAGCCGTTCAAAGTAGGCTATGGTTTGTTTTCTTGTAGAAGGAAGCTCACCACTTTCAGAAAAAGTAAGGTATGATAAGCATATGTATGCGTCTTTGAGGAAGTAGTAAACCAATTTGGCTTTCCTGTCATTAGGATGAGGAAGAATCAGTGTATGCCGGATTATGGATAGTGTGTCCCTTCTCTTGTGATTGACATAACGAATCGTCTCTTCCTTTGTTGGCCGTTCCACCTTCAAGCTTCCATAAAGCGGCTTACTGTGTAGAAACTCCAAATAATGACCTCGTGGCAGAGTCTTTAGCTCGTGAAGACCAAGTAGATAAAACGAAAATCGAGGGTACTTTGCGAAAATGTTGCGAAGACTTTTGATGACCTCTTTGCTCACTTGTTTTGTAATAATAACCGAATCATAGTCACTATCTGGTCTGGCTTCTCCCTTTGCTCTGCTACCATGATGCAACAAACACACCAAATTATCTTGAAGAGCTTTCCTAACATCTTGCTTGAACCTCTTCAAAACATCATCCTCGATGTTTGGCAAAATTCTCACACTTTCTGTTATGAGTGAAGTAAGTTAAAATGTTAGTGAGAAACGGAAGTCACGACAGAACAGTCAGGATTGATGGCGAAAGCGCGTGTGAAAATGGATTCGCTCTAGTCGCTTTGCCGTCCCATATGTCGTGGCGATTCCATCCTAACTGCGCACGCGCAAGGGTAAGGTGCTACGGCTAGACAGAAAATGAGGGGAAGGTTGAGTCCTGCATAAGCCAAGTTCTTGGCAGTCTGCATGCTTACACAAGGATGGAAATAATATTTCAAATTCATAACCTATTTTAGAAGTTCAAATCAAACTTTCAATTGGATGAGATAAATTCCATTGGTGTAGCTAGCGATGCCAAAGCTTACGGACATTATGGTTGAAGACGTTATAACAATAGACGCCAGCGCAACGATAAGAAAAGCTGTACAGCGCATGAATAGTCACGAAATCGGATGCCTAATCGTGCTTCAGGATGGAAAGCCTACTGGAATCGTCACCGAAAGAGACATGATGAAACGAGTCTTGGGCGCCGGTAGGGATTGGAGAGCGGTAGAAGTTGGCGAAGTGATGTCTAAGCCTCTCTTGTTTATGGAGCCCGAAAGGGAAATCGAAGACGCTGTGCAACTCATGCTCAAACACCAGATCAAAAAACTTCCAATAATTGAAAATGGATGCCTCGTAGGCTTGATTACCTTAACAGACCTCACCACCTTCATGCGGGCATATATAGAAAAACCTCCCAAGGAGATGGATAGGACGATCGACGTAACCGAACCGAAACCTCCCGTCAAGCCCCCAGAGAAGAAAGAGAAAGGTCCTCACGGGTGCCCTCAACATTTCGGATATCTGACAGTTCGTTCCCAAAGCGTGCCTATCCCGCGAGAATGCCTGGGCTGTTCAAAAGTGCTAGACTGTGCGATGAAGATAGGTGAATATTAGCAAGACGCGCGCTTCTTATGCATGTTTTCACAGGCGCTTGTGAGGCGCAATCTATAAGGGTATTCTACGAGGTGTACATGCGAACTGGAGTAGCAACTATCCTCACCTTATTCGAAACCCCAGTTTCTCTTTCGATTTCTCGAGAAACTATTTTAGCGAGTGGTTGATGTGAGCGGTCAAGGGTCTCGAAAGCATAAAATCTAACATGAACATCCGCTTTCTGATAGCTATGAAGGGTTACTCCTGACAATATTCTACCTGCTTTAACGATGCCATTTATTGCCTTCTCTGATATTCTTCGTATTTCCGTTTCTAATTGTAGGGGCTTGGGACCAACTCCACACAAATACAAGACTAACATACCGCCTATGTCTAAACCCCACATGTTAACCAGTAACAGTCCAAGAGAATGGCAGAAAATATCAAATCGGCCCAAGGCAAGTCCCATTCCGACAACCGACGCTGGTGGAATCAAAGAAATCGCTATTTCAACTCCAATCGTCACATCAAATAGTCGCGGATAATTGAATAATGAGAATTCTTGTTGTGGCTCTGATACGATTCTTGGACGGGCCACTAGAACAAAGGAAGCGGCTACCCCAGATGACATGGCAATCAGCATGGCCAGATAAACGTATTTGAGTGTTGGTAGCGTTTCGGCAAGTGCCTCTGGCGTTACGATGGTTTCTGGTGTCAAATGTAAGAAAACTAGCGTAGCCACAAATGCTATCGTAGATCCTATCGCCAGCAAACCTAATAGTTGCTTCATTAACCCTTTAGCGGCAGTTTTCCAGTTCTTGTATACCCCTCCGATGCAAACAGCCCTTGAAGGACCGAGAAATGGCGCAACACACATCGAGGCGATTATCACCGGCAGACTGTTGGCTAAGATACCGCCGGTGGCAAAGAGGGAGGCTGCTATAACAAGAACAAAGAAACTGGGTGAAAATCGGCTTCCCTCCTCCCCGACACGGTCCAGGTTGGAATAAAAGTTTCTAACGTCCCAAATCATAGTTCTCTGACTACCCTCATTTTTATGCTCATGCATACATCTAGGAAGATGCCTATGAAAAGATTATGAACTGAGAAGAAAAATTCCAAATGTATCTTTCTGAATCCTAACAGGTTCTTTTGGTTTGGATATGACCTCTCAATTTACACATTTCACTTGGCGATGAAACTTGCTGCCATCATCTGTCCGAAGGAGATACCTCCGTCTCCTGGCGGAACGTGGTGGTGAACTACAAAGTTGAATCCGCCTTCCTCAACAATCTTTCTAATCGTTGACGTGATGTACTCATTGTATGCAACTCCTCCGGACAACCCTATTAGGTCAAGATCTATTCGATCGGCCTCTTCCATGGCGAGCTGAGCCAGAGCCCTGGCGAGGTAGGATTGGGCAGAGCAGGCTAGGTCAGCGACTGAGTGATTGTCTCTCTGAGAGAATATTTGCTGAACTAAAGATGTCGTATCAATAACATTACCGCTCAATTTAGGCGGTATGTTTAACAAGTCTTTTCCCTTTGTCGCTGCAGACTCTAACTTCATCGCAGGCTCCCCCTCATAGGTACGCTCATAGCATACGCCCAATATAGCAGCTACCGCATCCAGGACCCGTCCACAACTCGTGGTCCTAGATACCAACCCTCTTCCCAACTGTTTAATGATTATTTCAACTTCCTTCCTACCATAAAGAAAGTGGCTGTTGTTGGAGAACAACCATTCTTCAACATCCTCTAGGTCATCAAGTATCCCAGCAGCCATCCTTAATGGATATCGAGTAGCTAAGTCGCCCCCAACCATAGGCTGCTCTTGGAGATGACCTAGACGACGGAAGCTCTGTTGATTGCAGTAAAGTATCTCCCCACCCCAAGCGCTACCGTCTGCGCCGTAGCCGAATCCGTCGCACGCTATGCCTACGATCTCGTGGATACCATGTTCACCCATCAGGGCTGCGATATGGGCATGGTGATGTTGAATTGGAACAACTGGGGTTTTAAGCTTGTTGCCTAGACTATGGGCCAGTCTTGTTGTTGTGAATTTCGGATGTAGGTCGCAAGCTATGATGTCGACCTTGCTATTCGTTAATCCTGTCAGATTGTCTACGGTGTCTTTTAAGAATCGAAGGGTCTCCAAGTTCTCGATATCCCCAATGTACTGCGAGATGAAAGCCTCGTTCTTTGAAAGCACGCAGACTGTGACGTTTTCCTCAGCGCCAACGCCTAAGATGCACCTGTTCGACGACCGCTTCAAGTGAACAGGTTCGGGTGCGTAACCTCTTGATCGGCGGATTATACTATGATTTTCACCGTGGAGACGGACAACAGAGTCGTCACATCGCTGAGCTATGGCTCTATTGTGGAAGAGAAAGAAGTCAACAGTGGTTCCCAGTCTCGCTATAGCCTCCTGATTTTCCGTAACAATCGGGCTGTTTGGTGGATTGGCGCTTGTCATCACGAAGGCAGGTTCGCTGACCTTATCGAAAAGCATATGGTGCAGTCCCGTGTAAGGAAGCATCACGCCAATGTTATGTAGCTCTGGCGAAATCAACTCTGAAAGATAACAGGCATCTCTCTTCTTCAGAAGGACAATCGGCTTGATATGGGACGTCAGCAACTCAGCCTCTTGCCTGCTTACGTGGGCAAACGACTTCACTGTCTCCACGTCGCGCGCCATTATGGCGAAGGGTTTCTGGGTTCTGTGCTTGACTTTTCGCAGTCTAGCGATAGGCTCGGACCGGGTTGTCGCTGTTGCGACGTGGAAGCCGCCATTTCCCTTGATGGCAACGATATATCCCTCCTCAAGGAGTCTGCCTGCCTCTCTAATGGGATCTTCAGTTTGCATGTGTTTCCCGTCGTTGCTCGTGAGGTAGGCCCTTGGACCACACCTGGCGCAGGCTACTGTTTGGGCATGAAACCTGCGGTTTGATGGGTCCTTGTACTCTCTATCGCAGAATTCACACATGGAGAAGCTCTGCATGGTAGTGTTTGGTCTATCGTAGGGAAGTCCCCCTATTATGGTGTATCTGGGGCCGCAATTCGTGCAGGTGATGAAAAAATAGTTACACCGTTGGTTGTTGGGGTCCCGAAGCTCTATTAAGCATTCATCACAGATCGAAACGTCGGGGGGAATGACTGATCCAGAGAGTTTGGCCTCTTTGGAACTTTCCTGAATCGTGAACTTTTCAAACTCTCTCCTATCTGCCACATAGTTCGTGGTTATGTCATATATTCGGGCGAGGGGAGGCTTCTCTTCCTTCAACTCCTTAAGGAAGTTTTTGATGTCATTTTCCGTGCCCTCAACAACCACTTCCACCACGGCGTCTCCTCTGTTTCTGACGTAGCCAGGAAGTCCATTTTTTACAGCGATCCGATAGATGAACGGTCGGAAACCCACGCCTTGGACAATACCGCTAACGATGATCTCAGCCCGCAAAGTTGATCTAACTTCCTGTTCGAGCACTCGAGCTTAAGGCTTCTCATGCGCATTTAGGCACATATGACGTATGTCATCTCGTACCTATGTTTACATTTTAACTGTTATATAAATATAGACCAGCGGCTAAAGTCACTCGCAAACAGACTAGTTGCGGCTACTTGGCAAAGCTGTTATTTAGCCACTAAGAGTCATAGAGGCAATCGGCCTAGCCAGGTTCAGAGAGTATACATAATAGTTTACACTTCGAAGGGCAGTAAAGGAGTGAGGTGTTAGGTCATGTATGTAGTGGTTCTCGTTACAACGTCGAATGTGAAGGAGGCGGAGCAGATAGCGCAGAGGCTACTCGAAAAGCGACTGGCAGCTTGCGTAAATATCATACCGAAAGTTCATTCAAGATTTTGGGGGAAGGGGAAGATTGAGCGCTGTGATGAGGCTCTGATGATCATCAAATCAAAAAGTGAGACGTTTGAGGAGTTGGTTGAATCTGTTAGGGCGGTCCACTCGTATCAAGTTCCTGAGATACTCGCTGTTCCCGTTCAGAGCGGCTTCACGGAATACCTCTCATGGATAGAAGATGTCACTGCACGTTGAGGATGAGGCTAGTCCCTCTCATGTAGTTTCTTTCCGATGCGCGCATCTGCGAGAAAGTCTTAAGTGGAAACACTTATGAAAACACCATCGAATCGAAATGAAAGCTGCCGTCTATTACAACGCTGAGGATATCAGAATCGAGGAAAGACCCAAGCCAAAGACTGGTCCAGGCGAAATCCTAGTCGAAATGAAGGCTTGTGGCATATGCGGGTCAGACCTTATGGAGTGGTACCTGAGAAGTCGAGCCCCCTTGGTTCTTGGGCACGAGCCCGCTGGAGTCGTTGTTGATATCGGAGACCAAGTTGAAAGTTTCAAGACTGGTGACCGCGTTTTTGTTCACCACCACGTCGCCTGCCTAACATGCCGCTATTGCGTCAGGGGAGACTACACCCTGTGCGAAAGGTTCACCCAAACCAATCTACGACCAGGAGGCTTCGCCGACTACTTCAGTGTGCCAGCCCCAAACGTGCAAATAGACACACTAAAAATCCCTGACAACCTCTCCTTTGAAGAAGCCACCCTCGTCGAACCCATAGGTTGTTGCATGAGAGCTCTAGCAAAATGCAACGTCCAACTAGGAGACACCGTTGCAATTATAGGGGCTGGCCCCTCTGGAATCATTCATGCCATCCTCTCCAGACTAATCGGCGCGGGGCAGATCATCGTGAGTGATTTGATCGACTACAGGTTGAAGGCGGCCAAACGGGTCGGAGCGGATTTGACGATAAATCCGCAGAGCGTGAACCTAGCTGCAAAGACAAGAGAGACGACTGGCGGAATAGGAGCAGACGTCGTCATAGTCACCGCTCCAACCGTCGAGGCTCTAACATCTGGAATCAAAGCCTGCCGCAGGGGAGGAACCGTCTGCATATTCGCCCCTACAACACCGGAAAGATTTGCCCGCATAAGCTCCCATAGACTGTTCTTCTCGGAAATCACGGTCATTCCGTCGTACTCAACGTCTCACATAGAGACAAGAAAGGCTCTACAGCTCATAAGCTCAGGAAAGATCAAAGCAGAAGAACTCATAACGCACAAATTCCCATTAACCCGCATCCAAGATGCTTTCAAAACAGCCACCAAGAACAAAGAATGCTTAAAAGTAATCATTACAAGTGAGAGAACCTGAACAATCATCGCGACTGGACTACTTACTCTTGAAAGTCCGAAGAGAAGTCCAAGGAGTGATCTTTCGTAGGCTCAATAAACGAAAAGGGACTCTTGCTAGTCAAGAAGACTTCACGACTATGAGATGAGGGGCGATGACTCTTCATTTGCAAGAACGTAAGCTGTAAACGTTCCGTTAATGTCATGACCAAGACCTTCGTAAAACCTGAGAGTTTCTTCTAGGGTGTGAACCGTTGGAATGACTTTCTTAAAACCATAATACAGCAGGAGATATCTTAGACGTCCTTCCCTAGTTTCGACGATCTTTCTTCGCGCCACATTTCTCCCACTTCGGAAAACAGCCTCGTTGCCCCTCTTGGATCTGCCTTCTCTTATCTCGACAGTTTTCTTATTTTCTCTAATCCATTCAAATACTTCCTTTTTTACCGGAAACAAAGGCATGCTATCCGACTCTCCACTATGATTGACTTTGTATGCGATTCTTCCTATGAGGCTGCTGCCGAGGACGTAACCTTCTCAACAGCCGTAATGCAATGAAAGAAAATGAGGAGTATCTTTTTAGAGGTAAATCATCTATTTTTTGGCTTTTGCTTTGCTTTTTTTCTTCCCTTTTCTCTTTGACACGATGTCCACCTCTAATTTCTGTTTTTCTTCAGAAGTTACTAATAAAATTAATGCTTAGCCATCCTTCGAATACCGATCTAAAAATACAAGCTTCTAGGATGATGAAATCAAATTTAGAGCAAAATTGACATTTTACCAGTATTCGAAGAAGAGAAACAATTTTCAGTTAAGAGCATCCAACTACGCTAACAGAAGTGATGCCGTTGCCAAGCAAGGGTGAGACAGCTCTGAGAATTCTGAATGCCAAAGAGAGAATGCTGAGTGAAGATGATATACGGGCAACTGCAGAAATTGAGATCCACCCTGAGATCAGAAGATGGGACACCGATATTCACACAGATGATGTAGAAGAGAATTATCGTCTTTTCAAGAGATTCTTTGAAAAGCTATCAAAAAATGAAGATCAAGAGGCGTTGATAGCAAAAATTGACGATGGAGCGGTCGTGGGTTTTCTCGGAATTCATAGGTTGAGTAAACGTATGAGGCATGTTGGTGACGTAGGTATAATGATTCATCCTGACTACCAACAAAGAGGGATTGGGACAAAACTGTTGAAGGCGGCCATTAGACTTGCCCGTATGAAAGGCTACAAACGGCTGGAAGCAGACACTCTCGCAACCAATCTGACAATGAGGAGAATAGCCCAGAAAGCGGGGTTCAAACTTGAAGGCGTAAGGAAAATGAGAATAAGGAAAGACGATCAGTACCTAGACGAAGCTCTAATGGCTATGGTTCTCGAGTGATGGAAGTGGCAATTGGTGCCAAACGGAAGAATGAAGGCCGCACTGCTATATGGAGTAAAAGACCTCCGAGTTGAAGACATCGACATGCCAGAGCTACGACTTGGTGAAGTCTTAGTGAGAGTGAAAGCAGCAACCACCTGTGGAACGGACTTGAAGATTTTTCAGAGAGGATACGTGGGTGGAGTCATTGAATACCCAACCGTTTTTGGGCACGAATGGGCAGGCGAAGTCGCAGACGTAGGCAAAGGGGTCTCGTGGCCCAAAAAAGGCATGCGCGTCAGGGCTGGAAACAGTTCCCCCTGTCTAAGATGCAAAATGTGTCAAAGGGGCGATTACAACCTTTGCGAAGACATGATGTGGCTTTGGGGCGCCTACGCAAAGTACATCAAGGTTCCAACGAGAATAGTTACACTCAACACCCAAGAAATTCCACCTCACCTGCCGTATCCAGAAGCAGCAGTAACCGAACCACTCGCGTGTGCGCTCCACGGAATCGAAAAAGCAAACTTGAAACTGGGGGATTCTGTTGCAATCATCGGCGCCGGACCAATTGGCCTTCTACACTTGCAACTGGCGAGGAAGATGGGGGCAGGGAGAATCATAATCAGCGATCTTATCGATGAACGCCTAGAAGTGGCTGACAAACTGGGCGCCAACGAGACTATCAACGCAAAGAGTGAGGATACTATTGAGACGGTGAGAAATTTTGCAGGCGGTTATGGTGCAGACGTCGTTATCGAAGCCATAGGGCTTCCCACGACATGGGAACAAGCTTTGAAGATGGTTAGGAAGGGTGGAACCGTTTTGGAGTTTGGCGGATGCCCTCCTGGAACCGAAATCAAGCTCAAAACAGAGCTGCTTCACTATGGGCAGGTAACCCTTCTCGGAACTTTTCACGCGACGCCAGTGCACTTTCAGAAAGCTTTGAATCTAATCGCGTCTGGAGCGGTGAAAGTAAAACCACTGATAACTCGGGAAACTAAACTAGAGAAGATTAAGGACGCCTTTGAAATACTGGCTACGTCAAAGAGAGACCTGAAAATTGCCATACTTCCATGATGTTTTCCGCTGCTGTAATTCCTTGATTTTTTCGTGAAAAAGAATTTTAGTGAGTGGATATAGTCTATGGTTGTTGCCACGAGGGTTTGCCGATGGTCAAATATGTTTTCGTTACCGGTGGTGTTTTGAGTTCAGTCGGTAAGGGAATAGTCACTTCTTCCGTTGGAAAGATGCTCCAAGTTCGCGGTTTCAAGGTCACAGTCATAAAGGTTGACCCCTACGTGAACGTAGACGCTGGAACTATGAATCCCTATATCCATGGGGAAGTCTATGTAACTGACGATGGAGGGGAGACAGACCTCGACCTTGGCGGATACGAGAGGTTTCTCAACCTTAACCTGCCAAAGGAGAATAACATCACTACTGGGCAGATATACCAAACGGTCATCGACCAAGAACGGCGAGGTGACTTTCTAGGGAAATGCGTTCAGATTGTTCCTCACGTCACCAATGAGATTAAGCGCCGAATTCGCCTAGTTGCTGAACGTTCGAAAGTTGACGCCGTGTTAACAGAATGTGGTGGGACGGTTGGAGACATCGAAGGGCTTCCCTTTTTAGAAGCCATTCGCCAGATGCGCCTAGAAGAAGGATTCGAGAATACATTATACGTTCACGTCGCTCTGGTCCCAATTCTAGACGTCACAGGTGAGATGAAGACGAAGCCCCTACAACACAGTGTAAACGAGCTACGTCGCATCGGCATTCAACCAGACACAATTGCGGCAAGATGCAAAAAGATGATTGATGCAGAGGCCCTTCGAAAGATAGCGCTGTTTGGCACCATCCCTGAAAGAGCCGTTTTCTGCTCGTATGACGTTCCTTCAATCTATCAGGTTCCTCTGATCCTAGACGAGCAGGGCATGGGGGAATATGTCTGCAAACGACTGAAATTGGACGGTCCGAAATCTGATTGGAACGAGTGGAAGCAATTTGTAGACGCTTTAGAAAACCCGCGTTTTGAGGTAAAAATCGCGCTAGTGGGCAAATATGCTGGCTTGGTTGACAGCTACGTGAGCATGAACGAAGCATTGCGACACGGCGGCACGGCCTGCCAAACCAAAGTTCTCATCGATTACATAGAGGCAGAAAATTTTGAACGCGAACCAAGCGAACTAGAACTCCTCAGAAAGTACGACGGAATATTCGTTCCTTACGGATTCGGTTCAAGAGGCACCGAAGGAAAAGTCAGTGCCATCCACTTTGCTCGTGAAAGTGACATCCCATTTTTGGGAATTTGCTTTGGCTTTCAGCTGGCGGTTATAGAGTTTGCCCGAAATATGTGTGGACTAGAAGGTGCCAGTAGCTCGGAAATCAATCCTGAAAGTCCACATCTGGTTATCGATCTCATGCCTGAGCAACGAAAAGTCAGGGGTAAAGGAGCAACTATGCGCCTCGGTGCACACAAGATAATAGTCAAAAAGGATACATTGGCTCACAAACTATATGAAGCAGTCGAGATTTACGAACGCCACCGCCACAGATGGGAAGTCAATCCAGATTATTGGCAGCTCTTAGAGAAGAACGGGTTGGTCTTCTCGGGCAAGAGCCCAGATGGACGGAGAATGGAAATCCTTGAGTTGCCGGATCGATTCTTCTTTTTTGCTTCTCAGTTTCACGGGGAATTCAAAAGCAGACCAAGCAAGCCAGACCCAGAATACTACGGGTTCGTGAAAGCATGCCTTGACAAGAAACTTGGGAAGGCAAAACCAGAATTCTCGAACTCGCGTACGCCTCTACGCGTTCCTGTGAAGAGTTAAGCAAAGCATAATATGTGATAGCCCTACTTGCTTCTCTTACTGCCGGAGCAGCCACAGATGACGTTGGAAAGACGCATATCTGTTAAGAAGTCTATTCCGGTCTTGCTGATTGGCTTGGCGATCTTCACATGCTACCTTTACTTCTTCGTTGGAATACCTGAAATAATATCCATACTACAAACCGTTGACCTCACCTTTTACTCATTAGCAGTCGTGGCTCTACTGGCAGACATACTCTTCTATGCACTTGCTTGGCAGTATATTCTGCGGCCCCTATCTGTAAGAGCTCCCTTCAGAAAGACGTTCCTCTACGTATGGGTCGGAATCTTCTTTGATCTTCTGGTTCCAGCTGAGTCGATTAGTGGAGAGGTTTCCAAGGCCTACTTGATGACCAAGAACTCGGGAGAAAACACCGGAAAGGTTGTAGCTTCAGTCATATGTCATAGAATTCTCGGTATGGTAATAGGCTTGTTCAGCCTGATTGTGGGTTCCGTATCTTTTGTGATTCTGAAATACAGACTTCCCGTCGAAATCCTCAACTTGGTGCTGCTTGTGGCCTCTGGCACAGCAATTTCCTTAGTACTCTTGTTTCTCTTGATTCTTAGAGAGCAAGTTACGTGGAAGATAGTCAACTCAGTGTTGAATTTCGTGGGGTTCATTTCAAGAGGACGCTTCAAAACCAAAAACTGGAAATCCAAGGCGAAAAAGGCCTTGAGGGTCTTCCATGAATCAATTGAAACCTTAGGCAGAAACTCAAGAAGTTTAGCCCAACCAGTTTTTCTTTCCGTGATCGCTTGGTTCCTCAGTGTATTGGGTTCGTTCTTTGTCTTTCTTGCTCTCGGAAATCCCGTCCCCCTAACTGTAGTAGTCATCGTGTACTCTATCAGTAGCAGTCTTCAATCAATTCCTCTTGGAATCCCTGCAGAAGTCGGCATAATGGAGATCATTATGACAACTCTCTACTCGTTGTTTGGGGTATCCATTGGGGTTAGTGCGGCTGCCACAGTTCTGATAAGAGTTTTGACTGTTTGGCTAAGGATGTTTATCGGTTTTGCCGCAGTTCAATGGATCGGAATCAAAACTTACATGGGCGACTCGCACTAAGAGCTACTAGCAGGACACCCCTAAGGCCTTCCCCAGAAAAAAGTGAACATTAAGCCACTCAATTGTGTGTTCGCTTCGAATCACCGCAACTAAAATTAGGCGTATGATATTCAATAATCGTGAAAGGCGTTCGGAGAAGCATCGATTGCCCGAAAAGCGAAGGTCGAAGTATGACATTTACGCGGACATCATAGAAGTGATTGTAAAGAAAGGATTATGCTCTCTAACCAGAATTTCTTATGGAGCCAACCTGCCTGTAGATAGAGCAAAAGAAACTTTGAATTTCCTTGTTGCACATGGGTTCGTAAGAGAAACTACCGTAGGGGGTCACCGAAAATACAGGACAACGAAATGGGGGTTGGAATATTTAGAAACGTTCAAGCGGATGCAGCGGTTCTTCGCTGCGTTGAAAGAACCTGTAACGATAAGAATGCCAGAGGTTGTTCTTCCGGGGCGAATTACGACGGGATATAAAGATCTTGATGGGATGCTGTTTGGCGGGATACCTGAAAATTATTCGGTTGTATTAACCGCGCCTTCGTGCGATGAAAAAGATCTTTTGGTTAAGAGATTTCTGGAGGCTGGGCCGAGAGAGGGGCAGGTCACATTCTACGTTACTACGGAAGCTGGGGGGGTAGAGGATTTAGTGGAGAAGTTTCAGTCAAGCTTCTTTCTTTTCGTCTGTAACCCTCGAGCCGATGTAATGATCAAGAGCGGACCTAACGTGTTCAAACTGAAGGGCGTGGAAAACCTAACGGACATCAGCATTGCCCTAACTTCCGCTTTTCGCAGATTTGACGAGTTGCTTCGTGGACCACGAAGGGCTTGCGTTGGGATAGTGTCAGATGTTCTGCTGCAGCATCACGCCGTTACCACTAGAAGATGGTTAACCGGACTCATTCCAGACTTAAGATCAAAGGGGTTCACTACACTGGCTGTGATGAATCCCCAGATGCACCCGTCCGAAGAAGTCCATGCGATTCTAGGTCTATTTGAGGGTGAGATCAGCATCTACGAGAAGGAATCAGAAGAAGGTTTAGAAAAATTCCTGAAGATCAGAAAAATGTACAATCAAAGATATCTAGAGAGCAAATTGCCTCTGAGAAAGGAGAAAATGAAGACATAAAAAAAGAAATTGGCCATAAGGGCTGCAAGCGTGCGATCTCTGGGTTCTTTGGGGCCTATTTTTCCCCAAATAATGGCATATTGGGAAAGATCTCAATGCCATTCTG
>CAYGAE010000032.1:0-16189 GCA_964347855.1 uncultured Candidatus Bathyarchaeia archaeon | reverse complement strand
CAGGAGGCGACAAAGAATTAAGAGTTGGAAGACGTAGGCTGAGAGACGAAGCGCTAATAAAGAGATTTACCCACTAATTCTGTGACTTTATCCGCACGCCAACCTTGTTTGCACTCAAAGGCTAAAGATGGTGCGCACAAATCTAACCATCAACAACTTCGTATTCTTGCTTATTCTTTGCCCCCAACCCGAGCTCAACAGCTCTGCGAACTTGAGTGTAGCTCCAGGGATCATTCCGCAGACTCGAACCCTCAAAAGCTGCAACCGTTTTCAAAGCTTCGACGTCCAAGGCTACTCTATCTCCAGACGCTAGAACTAAACCTGGATTTCGAAGTTCACCAGTTGCTGGGCCTCCAGAAATAAAGCATTTTCTGCCGTCCATAATTATGAGATGCGGATTAACAACTAAGTTCAAGTCCGATACCTTCTCCTCTAAATGTCTCATGTGAAGTCGTATTCTCTCCCTGGGCTTCATGAAACCGACGGCTAACTTCAAACTGAAGGTGAATTTCGCGAATCTGTGGGTTTTCAGGCAACAGGTGTAAACAACTTTTTTCGATGCTAATGCGGTTTCAGGCAGACTCACGTTTTTTAGGTATGTGCCACCAGTTGTCACTTTTCTCCATTCACCTTCATCAAAGATTGCCACTTCTGCTCCAGCTTCCTCCGCCTTTTTCAGCATTCCTGTTTCTTTCAATACTTTTCTAGTTGAAAGTCGAAGCATGGAAGATTCACCCAGAACAACTTTTTTGGCACCGTGCTCGTACAATAACTCAATTACTGCTTTAACAAAATCAGGGTCGCTGGAACCTGGTGGAGGATCAGCAGTATTGAAGTTTGGTTTCAGCAAAACGTCGTCTCCCCGTTGGATGACTTTACTGAAACCTCCAATCAGGTTCACAGAGCTCAGAATTGCTTCCTTCGAAGAACTGACTTTCGTGACTTTGCCAACCAATACTCTGCCGTCGTTCTTGAATGGATTTGCCCCAGCCATGCCAATTCTGTCTTTGACACTCGAGACAAGCATGAGAGAGACCTACTAAATTCCTCTGCAGACAAATTAAGGGCAGGAAGCTATATAAATATGACGTATGTCATATTTTGTGAGAACTGTGACACGAACGGTGGAGGAAAATCTGTTTTGGAAAAAAACGTTTCCCCTTTCCCTCCTCAAAAAGGTAGCCATAATGGTGACCACGTTCTTATGATGAATGCACCTGCGCACTCTACGTCGCATTTTCTGTCTCTCGTTGATGTTATACTAAGCCGCCGAAGCATTAGACGTTACCAGCACAAGGAAATTCCTAGAGATGCATTGGATAAGATTCTTGAGGCTGGGAGACAGGCTCCATCAGCAATGAACAGACAACCGTGGCATTTCATCGTGGTGACGAATCATGAGATCAAAAAGGAATTGTCGAAATGGCTTTTCACCAAGCATATCAAGGATTCCCCAGTCACCATTGTCGGATGTGCCAAGACGGGCTTCCTTGACAGAAAATGGTCTACTATTGGAACCTCAATTGCCTTGCAGAACATGGTTATCACTGCTTGGGCTTTGGGAATAGGATCATGCTGGATCGGAGGATTCAAAGAAGACAAAGTGAAACAACTGCTAAAGATCCCTGACAACTGGAAGATTGTAGCTCTCGTGACTTTTGGGTATCCTGATGAGACACCCCATGTGAAGAGAAAGAAACCAATTGAGAAAGTAGTCAGCTTCAACAAGTTCTAAGAGCTGACATTCCTCTCGCATTATTGATTGCACTAATGCGCGCGCATACTACTTGTAGTGGCTCTCTACGAGTTGTTGAAAAAAGGGAGGTTTGCGGGAGTTGTCTCCAGCATACACTAATAAAGAGATTTCTCCACTAACCTTGTAGTTTATCCATTCTTCTAGTGGACTACGCTGGCAAGACTCAAGGAGATCTTGTATGACAAACATTGATATCACCGAAAAGCTGTCAAAGGCACTGACACCATTCTCCAAAAGACAAGATGCGGACGCCGCAGTCGCGTTGCTCTTGAAAACCTTCAATCAAGACTTCAAAGCCCTTTTTGTGAAGAGAGTTGAAAACCCCATTGACCCTTGGTCTGGACAAATGGCTTTTCCGGGAGGAAAACGTGATGCGAGAGATCAAAATCTGAAGCAGACTGTCATCAGAGAAACCTGGGAAGAGACCCGTATAAATCTCGTTGATCGTTGTCGCTTTCTCGGCACAGTGACTGCCTTGCGCTCAACGCGAAGACCTGAAATGAAGGTTCTTCCCTTCGTCTTCCTCCTTGAGCATGAACCGTCAATTGAATTGGATGAAAGAGAGTTGGAAGGCTTTGTGTGGATCTCGCTGAAAGAACTTGTAAAACATAGTGGCACAGCCAAATTTGGATTCGGAGAGGTCCCTGCTTATATCGTTGGAAGCAGCACTATTTGGGGACTAACCTATAGAATTCTCGAAAAATTCTTCCACATCCTTGAGCATATGTTCTAACGCGCACGGGCAAGTGCTCACATGTGCGCCTCTTAAGAACTAGGAATCAGGATGGATCGCAGAGATTCTTCTTTGCTGCTGCTCGTCCACACTGCCTGCGCCCGCATGAGAATTTATGAAAGAAGGCGAAGACTCTCTACTTTTTCCCTTAATATGACTTGTATTGAGTCAAGACGACGTCAATTTGGAAGTCAAGTCTCACCTCTTTTGTCCAAGAAGTGTAGAAGAAGATTACACAGTTGGTGACATTACTGGTCGCCATGTCCCTGAGATTCGACAAAGCAAGACCAACTGTTCCAGATTTACTCTCCAAAATCCCACCAAGCGATCCAATGGGCTTTCCTTCGTTCCAAACGTCCCAGTTCGTATAAAGGTACTTGACCACTCTGTTTTCAGTGACATTGTAGCTCATCGCAATATCGCTGATATTGTAGTTAAAGTTCAGTGGAAATACAAAACTTGCTCCTTCCTCCCATGTTGCGTTAGGTACTAACATGTTATTTCTGTAAATAACTGTACAGTAGATGCATTTGGCGTACAGTCGACCGTATTCATCTGAAAGTTCAACATATTCCGTATTAAGGTTGTTATATCTGTCTGTTAGTGTCAAGATTTGTGGTTGATAAATTGCATATCCAACTGCGTATCCTACTACAGTCCAACCAACCGAGAAAGTAAGGATTAGGGCAGCTATTTTTTTGTTCACGGTTAGCACCAGATTGCAATATAACTGCCCTTTCTTAAATCTTATACGAACTTTGAATTATGTATTGGATGATGAAAGAGGAAATCGGGAAGTGCATTATGTGTGGTGGAGAAACCGATTCAAGATTAGAGTTCAGAAAAGGTTGAAAGAAGGTGAAGGATGGCTAGATTAGATACGAGTAAGAATTATTATTAATGTTCCAAGTGTGGAAAGACAATATCGCAATGTGAAGAGAATAACTCAGCTAAGCCCTCTCTAACTAGAGATTGAAATTCCTGGAGTGGAAATATTTGAATCTCTTCTTTATTTTCTGTAAAATCTCAATGGTTTCTTCTAAGTCTAGTAGGATCTTTTCCACAACATCACATGTTAATTCTTCTTTTGCCATGATGCTGCCTCGAACCCCTTGAAGCGGGCTATTCCCAAATCTGTAGATAAGTCTAGTGAATTGAGAATACCGAATAATGTTCTAGGTGCGCTATTTGTTTGCTTGTGTGCTGAGTGCTTATTCGATTCCCCATCGTTTGTGACCATGACTATACTGAAGATTGCGAAGGCTACGATTAGGAATATGGTCAGTAAAAGATAGGAAGTCCCATCTTTCATGGTCATTATCCTAAATTGTGGAAAGACATTAGCAAGATATGAGAAGAACTAATGAAGTTCACCAGATTATGGCGAAGTCTAGGGTTGTTTCATTTTGTAATGGTGTGTATTTTCTTCTATCCCGATATGGCTGTCCAATGGTAGGAGTTACAGTATCATCCTCTTGTGGTTCTATGAAGAGTAACAAACTATGCGCGCGCAACCGCGTGTGCGTTAGCCACTTTTAGACCTGTTTTGAAAAGCATTTTAATTTGAGCCAAAGCTATCTTTAGACTGTGATCTCTTATGGAAAAGGTGACAAGTGACTTAAAGGTCAATCCACTGAATTATGTTGCAAAGCTAGAATCACCTATTGGCGTCTACCTCAGGAGAAACATATTCAAAGAAGAGACTAAAGCTGACACAGGCTTAAAGAAAAGACTATATGAGAAAACTGTTGTCGACCAATTAGAAGACGGCAGCTGGGACCAGCTATTTGTTCACTCTGCGAATAGTCTCTGGAACCTTGCACTTCTAGGTCATGACGCGGAAGACAAGAGTGTCAAGAAAGGACTAGAGTGGCTGCTCTCAATTCAACGACACCAATACAAGGGTTACCCAGGCTTTTTCCTCTCCAACAACCAGAAAGACCCGAGTGTGATGCGTTCGACATTTTATGGAGAATTTGGGCCAGGCTGTACAATCTTCTACCAAACAACTTATGCAATTCATTTATTCCACATTTTCGGTTTCGACGACAACAGGCAAGTTCAAACCACCGTAAGATCATACCTTAAGTTCTGGAGAGCCGACTATTGCGGTGCATGGTGCACAATCAATGTGTTGCGCATGCTAATCGAACATCCTTTAAGCAGGGCATCCGATCGGGTTGAAAGAGGATTAAAATCTATTGCTAAGCGACAGACCCAAAGAGGAGCATGGAAAGATTTTCCTTTCTACCATACGTTTCACGCCTTATCCAGAGCGCATCAGGCTTCAGCAAAGAAGCAGTTGAAAAAGGCGGTTCCACAAGTCATCAAGAGACAAAACGAAGACGGAAGTTGGGGGAGGAAAGAGCAGGAGACGGAAACTTTTTTGGTCTTAGACGCCTTGAAGAATGCAAGGTTGTGGAACACACATTAGAAAAACGTCTATTCCACTTTCAGTATGTCCGGTCTGTCACTGGCGATTCCGTCAACGCCCTTCTTTACGTATTCCGTGACTTCTTCGTGCGTGTTTATCGTCCAGACGATAACTTTCAAACTGTTTTCATGGGCTTTCTGAACGTTAGCGGTGTGGGTGAACCGGTAGAGGGGGAGCAAGTATGTTGCTCTCAACTCTAAAGCTGCGTTGATAGGGTTCTTGTGTCTCACGTAGATTAAGCCTGTCTCTACTTCCTCGTTAAGTTCTCTCACCTTCCTCAAAGCTTCTTCCAAAAAAGATACGATTATCACATTCTTCTCTAACCGTTTCTCGGAGAGTAGCCTCAGCACCTTTTTCTCAAGTCCAATTTCTTTCAGCTCGATGAGAATCTTCACCTTCTTGTCCAAGAATTCGAGGGCTTCTTTTAGTGTGGGTATTTTCTCGCCCTTTTCTGTAACAAGTTGCTCGATCTGGTTCATCGTGAATTCATTTACCAGACCCTTCCCATTAGTAGTCTTGTCAACCTTAGCATCGTGGATGACGATCACCTCACCGTCCTTTGTTCTTCTAACGTCGAGCTCTACAGCGTCAGCACCCAACTCGATGGCTTTCTTGAAGCTACGCAACGTATTCTCCGGCTCGTAGGCTCTTGCTCCTCTATGCCCAATTTTCAACATGCTACCTAATGGAAAATCGAAACCTTATATAAATTTGAACCCATTGAAAAAGCCAGAGTGAAGGAACGTTGGCTACAGAAAAGATTACATTGACCCCAGTAGGTTTCGTCAAAACGAAGGCAGTTGGGAGAGAAGTTAGACACAGAAGCACCGTCTCAGAGATTATTTTTCGTGGAAAGCTAGCGGAAGCTTTGGATGGGATCGAAGATTTTTCGCACTTATTCGTGGTGTTTTGGATGAACAAGATTTCCAAGGAAGAGAGAAAGACAATGAAGGTTCATCCTAGAGGTCGAAAGGACATGCCACTTTTGGGAGTTTTCGCCACCCGAACACCATTCCGTCCAAATCCAATAGGGCTAACGTTGGTGGAACTCTTGAAGGTAGAACGCAATGTCTTAACTGTGCGCGGTTTAGACGCCTTTGATGGCACACCAGTCTTGGACATTAAACCCTTCGACTACTGGGACACAGTAGAAGCTGCGACAGTCCCAGAATGGTGGAGGAAGCTAGAGAAAGAAAGATCAGAAAAGCGCGAACTCAGCGAATAACTGGGCTGTTCGCGCGCTTGAGCTCTTAAGTTGTTCGCGTCAGTATCTTTGGTTCTCTCCATTCTTCTCTAAGAATGCTGTAGAGGAACTCATCTCTCCAGTTCCCTCTTACGAAGATGCGTTTTCGGACAATACCCTCTTTTCTGAAACCTGCTTTTTCCAGAACTCTCTGAGAAGGTGTGTTCTTTGTGTTGGTATGCGCTTGAATGCGGACTATTGGTTTTGAAAGGAAAAGGTAATCCGCGGCGATTTTCACGGCTTCGGTGCAGTATCCCTTCCCTCTTTCGTTTGGGATGATGCAATAACCTATTTCTTGCACTCCACCTTCGAGCTCAACAACTATCAGACCAATTCTGGCGCCATCTTTTTTCTCTATCAAAAACCACTTCTCGTCTGGGCGAAGACTGTCATATCTCTCCTCTAATCTTCCCTTTGACTCTTGTATGAGCAGATTGTATTCACCCTGAAATTCTGGATTGCTTCTCCACTCTCCAATAAGTGGTAAGTCTCCTTTTTCTGCCACACGTAAGTTAACGGTCTTGCCTTCTAGCAATCAAATCGCCTCCAACTGTTTGCTCAGATTCAGCTATAGCCTTTCCGCACTTGCGCGCTTGCAGCACAAATAATGCTGGGGGTATCTTTCGTGCGCCCCTTCAGTCTTCATCGCATTTGTGTACGCGTGTCTGCATGTCTTTTCCTACGGTTCTACCGAGTTCGTATGCTTCCTGTAACTTCTCGTTGCAAGTTGAAACATGTCTGTCGTTACGACGGTTCGGGTCCCAAGAGCAGTAGATGATGGTATGTAATTGAACGTCCTCGTAATAGCTTTCTATCGCGCGTTTGAAGAAAGCAACTAGGGTTTCGTGGTGATGCCAGCAAGTGATTATTACAACGAATGTTTTGTGTCCAAAGTATCTGTTAGACGCGAGAGCTTCCAGTCGATCCAATACCGTTTTGAGTTGAGCAGGCATATAGCCCCAAATTATCGGAGTCGCAAACACCACGATGTTTGCTTCAGCGAAAGCTGCGTAGACATGGTGCATGTCGTCTAGAATGATACAGTTGTGCGGTGTGAGTTTGATTCGCTCAGGTTTGTTGCAGGATCCACACATTTGACAAGGGGAAATGTCCAAATCATTCGAATAGAATTCTTGAATCTCACCGATTCCACTTGTTCTTAACCCCTGCAAGAAGTACTTGACGAGGGTGTCTGAGTTGCCATCTTTCCTTGGACTTCCATGAAGAACGACTGTTTTCATGTGCGAACGCTCCTCAGATAAATATAGCAATTGATTTTGCATTTGAAACTTTGCGCGCCATGAAGTGGCCAGGTTCAGGTTCAGCAAGATCATCTCCTTGCGGACCTACTGCTGTGACCGAGCCCATTTCATCCTCTCAGTTGACCCTTATGCGAGTCATCACGGTTCCCAACACCGTGAATGGTGAAGGAAGGCTCGTCTGCCCCTACATTGGATGTGCGCGCCACAGAAAAGGCCTTGCGCGCGCGTTGATGTACCAAACAGATGTTTTGGAAATCTTGGGAATATTGACAAAGCTAGGTTACCGAGACAAACGAATGCAGGAAGCCATAGATTTAGTGACCGCCAAACAAGACAAAGAAGGCCGATGGAGGCTCGAAAGCACCTTTAATGGGCGCTTTCAAACGAATATCGAACAGAAAGGCAAGCCCAGCAAATGGATCACTTTGAACGCACTGAAAGTGTTAAAGAGATTCTATAGTTGAGTGGATGACGAGACTGGAGAAAAAAGCTACTTAGACACTTGATTGGAAGCTCAAATTTTCCAGCGCGTAAACTGTTTCTTGCACTCTTTGGTTGTATATTTGTTCACTCGCCTTTTTACTCAATGAATCAAATACTTAAGAATTGATGTATTAATATTTTAAAATCTACATATATTATCTAAGAATATGAAGCCTCGGGAACTTCAGAATCTTATTGATTAGAGAGAAGCGGGCACGCATCCAAATGTAAATATTTGGGCGTATAATAGATATGTTGGAGATGAGGAATTGCCTTTTCATCGGTGCTTTAGGTTTGGACCGTTTCGCTTTGGTTTCGGTTTTCCCTATATTTGGTGGGAGGAGCCTCCATATTTGGTGAACGTGGAAAGGACGGCTGATGAAATAGTTCTTAACTTTAGATTACCGAGGGATGTTAGAAAGGAAGAAGTCAAAGTCGAGTATAGTGATGGACAGCTTAGAATACGCTATCCAAGAAGAAGAGGGCATTGGGAGAGAATACCACTAGAATAACCATGGGCGTGCATTTCGGGCACCTAAGTGAAAGTGACTCTTTACATGTGTTATTTTTTTCTCGAAAAGAAAACTTCAAAAACAACCGTAGTCATTGCACCGCCAATAGTATCTACAACTAAGTGGCGAAAAACGTCGCGAAACATATAGCAAAGCTTCGCTAGCACGAACCATCGCCCCTTCACTGGCCAATGTTCTTAAATTGTAACTAATTATCATGAAAGAAATCGCGAGCTCAACAAACCCAACGATTGTCGTGAAAACCATGAACATTCCGATATTTTTAAGCAATTTTAAACCTGTAAAACGACAAAATAATAAAGATAAACACTTTTTGCTTCACATTTTGCTCGCAATTCGTACGTGTACATGGATATGGTCACAGAGTACACTTCGAAATTTTCGCACGCGCAAATGTCCAAGCCATTCTAAAAACTGATTTTTTTCATTGCTATACGATATATTTCTGATTTGACTTCTCAAAGTCCTTGACAATTTCCATAGCTCGTTTTGGCGCATCAACATGACCTAGAGGAACATTTTTCAAAACAGCCCACGGGCTTGTGCGTGCCAACCGTGAAACGATGTGGTCTTCACCAAAGGATTTCTTAGAAACACGGTAAACGAGCTGTCTGGTTTCCATTTCACGGACATAGCCTAGGGCATGAATGTACTCGTGAAGCAGAAGAATGTATATGAAGGCATTCACCAATCGCTGCGACTCTGTGGCGGCTTCGACGATTTGCACCAGCACACGATTCAGGATGATATTGTTGGTGCCAACAGGGTGGTACGCTCCAAGTCGGATAGGAAGATCGTCCAGAAAGAGCATCATCCCGACTCGGTGTTTCGCTAGAGCCGTCTTCACGGTATCCTTTACGAGCTCCCAGACTTCGCTGTATCCCTTGGCTTCGTCCAGCCGAAGACGATACCGCTTTGCAACGGTGTCTTCACTCAAAAATGGTTACCTCCATATCTGAAATGTTAATCATCAGGTAGGGTATTTTCAGTCTCTGGTTTAAAGTATCCTTTAGCCCTCGCTTTGCTAAAGGTACTCCGCTTCGATTTCTTTCCTTGTAACCATGTTCGAAAGTGAAACCTTGCTATGTCCCTTGTACAGGGATTAGATGCCGAATAGTCCCTAACCGTTAATCCTCTTTCTTGAAGAAACTCCTGAAAAAGGGCCTCTTCACCGGTTTTGTCACTAGAGAAAGAGCCTTTAACCGTAATCTGCACCTCAAAACTCAGTGGGCTAACCTGTTTAATCTCCCCAAGCTGCGCTTCAGCATTACTGGTAAGGCTTTCAAATTCGTAGATAAAGTCTTCAATATAGTCTTGCACACCGCAACTTTGGCAGAAAGACCCCTGAAATTTTATGATGAAGCCATCGCTCTCCAATTTAAGAAGCCTGGCCTTCGCTTCGGGACTTCGATATCTGTTGTAAACTTCTATGGTCTTCAAGACGAGTTTGCCCAATTCCGTGCTCTTTCGGCTTTTCATCTCGTTCCCTATCATTCCAAAATTTCCCGGGATATTTCAAGGTTTTCCAAACGGCACTCTACGATGGTCCTTCTTGGCGAAGACATTTACACAAAAATTCCTTCCCACGGGATTCGAAAAGATTCATATTGCTTCAAGAACACTTCTTGTCAGAAGAGATTCATGGGAGAATTAACCAAAGTGCATGATGTGATAATCATCGGCTCTGGACCCGCAGGTCTAACCGCTGCCATCTATGCCAGCAGAGCTAGGTTGCAGACTCTCATTGTTGCCGGAGCAATGTGGGGTGGACAACTGATGCTCACAACAGAAGTGGAAAACTTTCCAGGATTCAAAGAGGGAATTCTTGGACCAGATCTCATGAATAATATGTGGAAACAAGCTGAACGCTTCGGCGCCGAATTTGTCTTTGACGACGCTACAGCTGTGGACTTCTCTTCGAGACCCCTCAAGGTAATGGTGGGAAGCAAAGTATACGAGGGAAAATCAGTTATCATCGCCACTGGGGCTTCCGCCAGATGGTTGGGCTTAGAAAGCGAAAAACGGCTTAGAGGCAGAGGCGTTTCAGTCTGTGCCACATGTGACGCAGCCTTCTTCAGAGATAAGAAAGTGGTGGTCGTAGGCGGCGGCGACACTGCTGTGGAGGAAGCTCTAGCTCTCTCCAAGTTCGCAAGGGAAATCAGAGTCATCCACAGAAGGGACAAGTTGAGGGCGTCCAAGATTCTCCAAGAACGAGCCTTCAAAGAACCTAAGATAGAGTTCATCTGGAACAGCACAGTCCGAGAAATCCTAGGCAAAGACAGGGTTGAAGCTGTCAGGCTTAAGAAAACAGACTCGGATGCAGAGACTGAATTGGCTTGTGACGCTGTCTTCATAGCAATCGGCTACAAACCAAACACGGAGATCTTCAAAGGTCAAATAGAACTGGACCAGAAAGAATACGTTGTTACCAAGGACACTACAAAGACCAGCGTCGAAGGAGTCTTCATAGCTGGTGATGCCGAAGACTATCGTTATCGTCAAGCCGTCACGGCTGCTGGAGCCGGATGCCAAGCTGCTCTAGATGCAGAAAAATATGTGGAGGGGATATAGCGGATGGTCCACGTGTTCTGCCTAGACGAAAACTGCAGAAGAATCATTCACCTCGACAGCCACGAACACATGAATTTCAAGGGCAAAGTTATATGTCAGAAATGCGGAGCAGAGATGGACGTAGAGATAAAGGATGGCGAACTGAAGTCTTCAAGAAAATCCCAGAGAAAATAGGACTTCGCTACTCGCAGCCATGAGGAGTAGGCTTGGATGCGCGCGTCGAGTTTGTGAAAAAAACACCTCAGAGACGAAGACCGAGAGTTCATAAAAGGCGATCTTCCTGAGATAAAGGTTAGCCACTAGGAACACGTTTGGGGGTTAAATATAAGAAGTCAAAAGATCACGTTATCAACGTGATAAACTAATTGCTACGTCGAGATGATCGTCATGGCTGGACTGACCTCAGTTAGAGAGATAATGACTGAAGATGTGAAGGTGGTTAGAGAAGATACAAGCATGCAAGAAGTTATCGCCACCATGCTCAAATTCGACATAAGTAGTATCGTTGTCGTCCAGAAAGATAGGCCTGTGGGGTTAATAACTCACAAGGACGTCTTGGTGAGGGTGCTCAAGCCAGGTCTCCCTCCAGCCGCCCTAACCGCTAGGCAAGTGATGACTAGTCCTTTGATCACGATTAAGGAAGAGGCTAGCGTGGATGAGGCGGCGAAACTCATGGCTATGAAAGGATTTAAGAAATTGCCGGTGCTTCGAGGTGGCAAGTTGGTTGGGATTATTACCAGCATGGATATCGTTAGAGAACATCCAAGATCAATGGATCTTCTGGAAGATCTACTGAAGCCCAGCACACAGAAATCCTAGAAGGTGGCATCCCTCTCCTACCAATCTCACTTCAGTTTTCCGTGTTCCGCTTCGAAAATGGCATTGTAGGTTCTTTTGCCTTTTTCGTCGGTTGTAAAGGGAATTCCAGCAGGAAAGGTTACGCCGGTTAATCGCCTCCAGGCTTGGTTGAGATCATCTTCTCTATCGTCCATCCAGCACACAACGTATCGATCAGACAGTCCTTCCTTTGAAGAGATGTAATCGATGTCGCCCATGAAGGGAAAGAAGTCCTTTATACTGCCGCGAAATCTACCACTCTCCTCGACTCTCGAAATTACAATCCTCCTAGCCTTAATCACAGCGAATGCCTTTCTTTCAGGCTTCTTAAGCCGCTCCCTATAGAATACTATGACTGGCTTTTCCCAAACAAGCTCCAAAATTCGCTCGACCTCCTTAACCAACTATTGAAGATAGCGGATTGAACTTAAGGTTTGCTAGTTGCAGAATAAGCCTTCATTAGTGCACTTCATAAAGTGTGTTCACTAGTCAATGTACGCGCAATGTTTCAACAATTCACAAGGTGTCTAGATCGGATTCGCACACACGTGGGCAACGGCAAAATCAGTACTCAATTCCCTTTCTGGGTGGTAAGCCTCGAGTATACGGGTGCTTTATCTCCTTCATCTCAGTCACGAGATCGGCTATATCCGTTATCTCTGAAGGAGCGTTGCGACCTGTTAGGACCAGTTCAACATAGCTGGGTTTGTTTTTGATCAAGTTGACTACCTCTTCTACTCTGATTAGTCTCAGACTGAGCGCTATGTTAATTTCATCCAAGATGACAATATCAAATTCGCCGCTATTGACTACCTCTTGAGCCAGTTCAAAGGCTTCTTTAGCTAGCTTGAAATCCTCATCCTTTGGCGGCATCTCTGTGATAAATTTGCCTCTGCCAAAGGTCTTCATCTTGACATTTGGAAGACGATCAACAATGTACAGTTCTCCGTAGTCGAAGCCGCCCTTTATGAACTGGATTATATAGACTCTAAGACCCCGCCCTATTGCGCGCAAAGCTAACCCAAAGGCAGCGGAGGTCTTGCCCTTCCCGTTTCCCGTGTAGACTTGGATGAGTCCCTTTTCCAGTCTCTGTTTCTTCATTAAGATTCCTCGTGGAGAGGTTAGGAAACCCTATAATTCTTTAGTCTCTTGGCGAGCAGCATGTCTGCGGCTGAGTAGGGGTCCATCCTCTTTTCCAAGATTCTGTGGACGAATTCGTCTAATTGGCCTCCGTGTTTCAAGTCGTCAATTAGGAATTGTGTTGCCTTTAGTTTGATTGTTTCAACAAGTTCCGTTTCGATTCTCTCTTTTCGTCTTACATCGAAGGCTCCCGTCTTCAGGTAGTCTCTGTGGGCATCTAGCGTATCAACCAGGTCAGCTGTTCCTTCATCTTCAATCGCTACGGTCTTTATAACCGGTGGCGTCCACTTCTCTTTCTCTGGATTCGTGTTCAACATGCCCCGGATTTCGCTCACGGCTTTTTCCACGTTTTCACGGTCTGCCTTATTCAGTACGAAGATGTCGCCGATCTCCATCATGCCAGCTTTGATGGCTTGGATGTCGTCGCCTAAGCCTGGAGCTAGCACTACCACAACGGTTTGGGCGACCTTTATGATCTCAACCTCAGACTGCCCAGCCCCGACAGTCTCAATTATGACAACATTTTTTCCAGCGGCATCCAGAATTCGAACAACATCTTTAGTGGCTTTCGCGAGTCCGCCTGGGTTGTTCCTCGTCGCCATGCTCCGGATGAAGACGCCTTGGTCAGTGCTCAGGTCTTGCATGCGAACTCGGTCTCCAAGGAAGGCTCCTCCTGTGAAGGGGCTGGTTGGATCCACCGCGACTACTCCGACAGTTCTTTTCCTTCTTCTCATTTCTTTGACAAGTTTTCCGATGAGTGTGCTCTTCCCTGAACCCGGTGGTCCTGTTATGCCTATTATGTGGGCTTTTCCCGTATGGGGATAGAGTTGGGAGACGATTTTCTGCGCCTCTGGCAGGTCGTTCTCGACGAGAGTTATGGTCTTGGCTATTGACTGGCGATCGCCTTTTACCACGTTGGCGAGGAGTCGTTTGATTTCAGTCAAAGCGTGTCCAACGTTTCATCTCAGACTGAAGCGTTACTTTTTCTGGGGAACGTTCGCTCTTACGAATTTTACAAGCTCGTCGGTTGGTGTTCCTGGTCCGAATACCTTTTTTATTCCTATCTTTTTAAGGGCTGGAACGTCCTCGTTTGGTATGATTCCCCCCGCAAAGACCAAGATGTTGTCGAGTCCTTTTTGCTTCATTAGTTTCATTATTCTTGGGAAGAGCGTTAGATGGGCGCCAGACAAGATGCTCAGACCGATTACATCTACGTCTTCCTGTAACGCAGTCTCTGCAATTTGCTCAGGTGTCTGTCGCAACCCCGTGTAGATGACTTCCATACCTGCGTCTCGGAAGGCTCTGGCAACTATCTTTGCTCCTCTGTCGTGACTGTCCAACCCCGGCTTCGCGACGACGACCCTTATCTTTCTTTCAGATGGCATGTCAATCAACTCTCATATTACTATCAGCTCTCGGTATTCTCCGAAGACTTCTCGCAACACGTTACATGTCTCCCCTAGTGTTGCATATGCTTTTACGGCTGCAATTATTGGAGGCATCAAGTTTTCATCATGCTCTGCAGCATGGTGCAATCTGGCTAAGACTTCGCTGACTTTCTTGTTGTTCCGTTCCTCTTTTAGCTTCTGAAGCCTTGCCATTTGCTCTTCTTCAACCTCACACGCTACTCGCAAAATCTCTAGGGGAACCCAGTCTTCCTTGACGGTATACTCGTTGACCCCTACGAGCACCCTCTCTTTTCGGTCGGTCTCTTGTTGATACTTGTACGCGCTGTCTGCGATTTCCTTTTGGAAGAACCCCTTTTCGATCGCGGCAATGACGCCGCCCATGTCGTCGATCTTGTTGATGTAGTCCGTCACTTTTTCTTCGATCTGACTTGTCAAAGCCTCTACACAATAGGATCCGGCTAGAGGATCCACCGTCTCTGCCACTCCGCTCTCATGGGCAATGAGCTGCTGGGTTCTTAGGGCGACTCTCACAGCTTCCTCTGAGGGGAGCGCCAGAGCTTCATCGAAGGAGTTTGTGTGCAAAGACTGGGTTCCTCCCAGCACAGCTGCTAAGGATTGCAGTGCTACTCGTGTAACGTTGTTCACTGGCTGCTGGGCTGTAAGTGTGCACCCTGAAGTTTGGACGTGCATTCTCATCCAGAGGGAACGGGGATTCTTGGCTTTGAACCGTTCTTTCATGATTCTGGCCCACAATCTTCTTGCGGCTCTAAACTTGGCTATTTCTTCTAAGAAGTTGTTGTGGGCGGCAAAGAAGAAGGATAGACGAGGCGCGAAATCGTCCACTTTCAGTCCCCGTTCAAGTGTGGATTCAACATAGGCGATTCCGTCAGCCAAAGTGAAGGCCAGCTCCTGCACAGCGTTTGACCCCGCCTCGCGGATGTGATACCCACTGATGCTGACGGGGTTCCACTTGGGCAGGTGCCTAGTACAGTATTCTATGATGTCTGTAGCCAATCTAACTGAAGGCTTAGGAGGGAATATGCAGAGTTTTTGGGCGAAGAATTCCTTCAGCATATCGTTTTGGGTTGTGCCTCCAAGCATTCGCCGGGGCACTCTCTGTTTATCTCCTACGGCGACGTACATCGCCAAGAGCATAGCTGCTGGGCCATTAATAGTCATGGAAGTGGTGACCTTATCCAACGGTATCCCCTCAAAGAGGACTTCCATATCCTGTAAAGAGGAGACCGCTACACCGCAGATGCCGACTTCACCTTGAGACATGGGATCATCTGTGTCTCGTCCAATTATGGTAGGATAATCAAAGGCAATGCTTAATCCTGTCTCTCCTTCATTGAGGAGGTATTTGAACCGCTTGTTTGTCTGTTCCGCAGTGCCGAATCCGGAGAACTGGCGCATAGTCCAAAAGCGTCCTCGGTACATAGTTGCATGTACTCCCCTTGTGAAGGGGAACTCTCCAGGAAAGCCAAGATCCCTAAGATAGTTGTGATCCTTCAAGTCTTCAGGTGAATATAATCTCTTAATGGGGATATCCGAGGTAGTGTGGAATTCTTTTCTTCGTTCTGGATGTCTGTCAACCCATTTTGGCAAAGTTGTCCTTTTCCAATTTTCCCTTTGCTGCTCGATCTCCTGTAGCTCTTGTTTGTCAATCACCGTGATTTTCTGCCCCCAATGGTTTACTACCATATTCTCAAACTGATAAAAAGGTATCGTGATAACATCTTCGCTAGTCTGCATTACACAGTTTGGAGCTCTTGGCCCAGCTGAATA
>CAYGAE010000031.1:0-16249 GCA_964347855.1 uncultured Candidatus Bathyarchaeia archaeon | reverse complement strand
TACGTTGTCCTGACGCTGAAGAGGATGTTTCCGGAACAGGTTGTGTTGATGAGGGGAAACCACGAGGGACCAGACGACCTACTCGCTCACCCTCATGACTTGCCAGGCCACCTGCAAAGGAAGTTTGGTGAAGATGCCTGGCGTATCTATGAACAGTTACGTCATCTGTTTGATTTATTGTATAATGGAGTGCTCGTCAAAGAAAGGTACATCTTGCTCCACGCAGGAGCACCAAGCAAGGCTGCCACCATAAGCGACATTGCCTCTGCTCACCGGAAACACCCAACCGAGACTCATCTTGAGGAAATTCTTTGGAGCGACCCCGTGGACGAATTAAGCGGAGCCTATCCATCGCCTCGAGGCGCTGGACGGCTTTTCGGCGAAGATATCACTGACAAGCTTTTGAAGATGCTTAACGTCAAAGCACTGATACGAGGGCATCAATCAAGTCGAGAAGGATACAAGACAAACCACCACGGAAAAGTCATAACATTATTCTCGAGGAAAGGTTCGCCTTATTTTAACGAGCATGGGGCTTACTTGCACCTCGACACTTCTCGAACAGTGAAGAATGTGAATGAACTCTTGCGAAGTATCAATAAATTCTAGAAGACCCCTAGCAAAAACATGCGGCCATTGAAACTCTCAGTATCTCTGTGGGCATAAGAGTATATCCTGAAACGCTGATTGTCTTGATCACCTATAACGCTGCCTTATGAATGACCCTATTATTTGCACTTGCGCACGCGCACGAGGGACTAACGACGCGCGCTGAGCTCCGTCAACCCCTTTTTTCACTTAGTTTTGATTGTTGTACCGCCGCTTGAAGGTAAAGAAGATATCTTGTATCGTTTCATTACATCTCTCAGAACATTATCCAAATCCGTTTCAACATCGCGTGGCAACTGCGCAGGTTCATGTTCCTTCAATGTTTTCTTGACCACCTCTCTTGCCCTTTTGACAATGTCCTTTGATCCGGCCGCCTTCCATGCTTTTAGCTCCTGTCGATCAATTAATTCAGAAGGCATGAATTGCTCTTTCCTAAACCATTCCATTGTATGCTTTTCAGCTAGGTACATCCCACCAGGCCCCACTTTTCTTATCAGGTCAAGGGCAAGGGTGTCAGTGTCAACTTTTATCCCCTTCACTAGTCTATAGGCCATGCCACAAATCGTATTGTCAATAACGAGTTTCTCCAAGCTTTGGCAACTCTCAAAGTTTAGCATGCCCGGTCCAGATATCACGTTTATTCCGGCGAGGGCCCCGAGCACTATTCCAATTCCGGATTCAAACCCACATTGTGCGTCAACGACTTTTGTGTCGCTCAGTCCAAGGTACATGTGGGTCGGCAATCCGTAATATTTTCCTATCTGAGCGTAGGAGCAGCCCAACATGACAGTCTCTATGGCTCCGAGCCGAGCCGTAGCGTATCTTTGGTCTAATGTTGTTGGCGAACCGCCGTAGATGACTGGGGCTCCTGGATTCGTTAATTGAGCCATTACGAGACCACTGAGAAATTCGGTGTTGTGTTGAACGAGTGATCCCGCGAGTGTTACGGGCCCTGTAGCACCTAGTTGTGGCATGGGGATGATTTCAACTGGTATGCGAAACTTGGCACAATCGATCAGGTTTTGAGAAAGGAGCTCACTCCACTTCAACGGTGCTGAAGGGCATGTGTCGAAGATTGCCATAGGTTTTCGAGCTAACTTCTTTTCGCCACCAACGACGGCCTCGAGCATCCGTTTCATGTCATAGAGGCCATCAATACTAAAGGTTCCAGTAATGATCGGCTTGGGAGAATTCTTCAGAACAATAAATAGACGGTATCGATCAACGATGGTCTCGGGGACATCCGACACGACAAGCGCGGTGCTTTGAGCTCGTATGTATTCTAGAGCATCGGTCAATCTAACAAGATTAGCCAAGTCTTGCGACAATGGACTCCTAGGCTCATTTGTCTCAGGGTCGAGAATGAACAATGCTGCTGATCCTGGATTGTAAGTAACCTCGTTTCCCTCGAGGATTCGGTCGTGTTTTCTATCACGGCTGTAGAGCCTAATAGTCGATGGGACCTTAACTAGAGATTCTTTTACGAGATGTTGGGGAATACGGGCGAGCTTGTTGTTGAATTCAACCTCAACTCCTGCATCAGCGAGCAACCCTAGGGCTGTGTCATTGTAGATTTTGACGCCGACCTCCTCCAAGAGCTTCATAGAGGCCAAGTGGATGGACTCGATCTCGTCTCTGGATAGCAGTTGAAGTCTCGGGGTGTTAGCGAAGTGGAATTTAGACATTACTCTTCATCTCTCTTCAGCTTTCACATCATGTTCTAATAACTTTTTAGTGCTGAACTAGATCGCTATTCGCGCGTGAAATGATGTCTTTGAGCTCTCTCTGAACTTCCTTCTCAAGTGGTTTAGGCTGATGTTTCCGGAGTATTGTTTTAGTCTTTTCTCTCGCTTTCTCGACTGTGTCTTTTTCGCCATCCTTAAGCCATGATTCGTATGACCGTCGGTCGGACAATTCGGGAATGAAGTGCTCCTTCCTCAAGTAGTGTAATGTATGCTTCTCTGCTAGGAAGTTTCCGCCTGGGCCCACCTTGCGAATTAGATTAAGAGCGAGCGTATTGTCATTCACTTCTATTCCTTGAGCAAGGCGAAAGACTACTCTGGCAATCTCCGCGTCAATAACAAGTTCCTCAAAAGCGAGAGTTGTGCAGTCGTTGAGCAGTCCAATTCCAGCAATCATATCGCATCCAGAGAAAACTGCGGGAAATCCGCTTGTTAACTTCTCACAGCTTGCTTGCGCTCCGGGCCTTTTTGCGGTCGAGACGAATCCTCCGACAATAGAGGGCAGACCGTAATATCTTGCCATCTGGCCAAAAGCTGCGCAAGTTAATGCGTGCTCGGGTCCTCCTCCGGCTCGCATCAGAGCCTTCATGTCAAATGCGGCACCGCTACCACTATAAACAACAGAGGCACCTGGACACGCGAGTTGAGTTGCCGCGATGCAACTTAAGACTTCCGCGTTGCTAACAACCATTGACCCTGCAAGTGTAACTGGGCCGGTAGCGCCCAGTTGAGGCATTCCCATGAACATTATTGGCACGCCGGCTTTGGCGAACTCGAGAGCCGCCTCAAGACACCTGCCGTCCATTTGAAGAGGCGCACTTGTGCAATGAAGAGAAGATATCAAAGGTCTTCTCCTGAGCTCTTTTCTGCCTCCAACTATGGCCGCAGCCATTTCTATCTGATATTGGGCCTCTTTAGGATGCATAGTAGTTTCAAAGGTAACATGTTTTTCGGTGTTTGCAAGAGAGGCTTCCAGATCATGCAGGTGTCGAATATGTGAAGGAACATCTTGGGAGCTTACCATGGGCCAGTAAATGTGAACTACATCAAGCGCATCCGAAATGATTGCAGATTTGACAATGTCTTCCTTTTTTGATGGTCGTCGCTGCCCGGTGTCAAGGTCGAAGGTCGCGGTTCCGTTTCCATCACTTGTGATGTAAACATGCCTATCATCCAAGCTCGCATCGTATTTTGAATCCCGAGCACAGAGTCGTATGGTTCTGTTGCACTTTCGAAGCGTCTCCTCAACCAGGTAGGACGGGATCACTGCTGAGTATCGCTCATAGCTGACAGGGCAGCCTGCTTCCTCCAATATCTTAAGGCATTTGTCGCTGTAGATTCTGACACCTGTTGTTTCCAAAACATCTAGCGTGGCCCAATGGATCGCCTCCAGATCGTCCTTGGCCAAAACTGAAAAAGTTATCCTCTGAGTTTCCCTCGGAAAACCCCACAAGAGCCCTCTCTCCTGTTTCGGTCATATTTCATTGATTCTTAGATTTAGGAAGGCGCGATTAATTTCTTCGCGACTTCAACAGCCTCCATAGCGTCTCCGCCATGGCCGTCTGCCCCTATTTCTCTAGCCCATTCTTTTGACGTTGGTGCCCCACCTACCATTACCTTGACTTTTTTCCGGAGGCCGTCCGCATCAAGAATTTTTATGACATCCTTCATTTTGACCATAGTGGTGGTCATCAGAGCGGACATTCCGATTATGTCTGGCTCGACTTCTTTCGTCTTTTCGATGAATTTCATCACAGGGACATCAACACCTAAGTCAACAACTTCGAAGCCCGCCACAGTGAGCATTGTACCTACGATGCTCTTGCCTATATCGTGAATATCTCCTTCCACAGTACCGATCACTATCTTGCCAAGAGCCCTTTTCGCAGCCTTTGCTCTCTTTGGTATAGCGGGTTCTAGGATCGCCATGGCTTGCTTCATGGCCTCTGCCGCTATCATGAGCTCGGTTAGGAAAGCCTCTCCAGCAGCGAATCGATCTCCTACGGTTCTTACTCCTTTCGCTAGCCCTTTTTGGATGGCGTCAACCGGATCTACACCGGCCTTGAGGACTTCTTCGGCCAATTTGACCGCAGCGTCCACATCATAACCTGTAACGGCATCCGTTAGGCTTCTTAGTAACTCTTCTTTCATTCGTCAACCCCAAGCTTCCTTTTGGCGCATCATAATTTTATAAAACTTATCGAAGTCAAAGTTCCGATCGATATGAAACCGCGTGCACACAATCACAGTTGGGCCCCCAAAAAAGACTGCAAATGGTTCTGTTTGCGCGCGCGAATTCGATGTCCCATTTTCAGAAGTATAACTACTGCGTGCGCCCAAACATTATAAGTCTTAAATATTCGATAGCCCGTCTCGTAGAGACGCGTGAAGCAAATGAAGGGCTGGAATGGACAGCTTCTGAGAGTAGATCTGAGCAAGCCAAAGGCGCGTGCTCAGAAGTACGATGGAAAACTAGCTCGTACCTTCTTGGGGGGAAGAGGCTTTGCAGTCAAAATTCTTTGGGATGAATTGAGGGTTAATGTTGCTGCGCTCTCCCCTGAAAACAAGCTCCTCTTTGTAGCTGGCCCACTTTCAGGATTCCTTCTACCAAGCAGTGGCAAGCTCGTCGTAGCGGCTAAGAGCCCTTTGACAGGTGGTTATGGAGACGGAAACGTAGGGACGATGCTGGCGGTGCACATGAGAAGAGCTGGATATGATGGCGTAATCATTGAAGGGAAAGCCAAGAAACCTGTCTACATTTGGATCAACGGCGGCAGGACAGAGATAATTGACGCCGGAGATTTATGGGGACTTGGTTCTTTCAAAACTGAAAAAGAAGTTGAGGCGAGACATGGCAAACCCATAGGAGTACTCTCCATAGGTCCAGCAGGAGAAAACATGGTCAAGTTTGCCAACATAGTGTCCCAACAAGGTCGAGCAGGTGGAAGAGCTGGAATGGGCGCAGTCATGGGCTCCAAAAACTTGAAGGCAGTCGCTATTAAAGGGACCCAAGAAATATCTGCAGCAGATCCTGATGAGCTAAAGAGGCTAGGAACTGATGCTCATAGGGAAATTCTCGACAAGTCCAATTACGATTTCTGGAAACGCCAAGGAACAATGGCAACAATAGAGTGGAGTCAAGAAAACAGCGTTCTTCCAACCAACAACTTCAGAGAGGGTGTATTCGACGAAGCAGAATCTATTGGTGGATTCATTATGGAGAAGATGAAGGTTTCCAATAGAGGATGTCCGAACTGCAACATGACGTGTGGCAACGTGATCAAAGATTCTGCCGATGAACCCTCAGAACTAGACTACGAGAATGTCGCTATGTTAGGTTCCAATATTGGTCTCGGAAAACTCAAGGAAGTCGCGTCTCTAAACAGATTGGCTGATGACTGGGGAATAGACACAATATCCTTGGGAAACGCGATTGGCTTTGCCATGGAAGCCAGCGAAAGAAAGCTCCTAGATTATGAGATTGAATGGGGTGACTTCGACAGAGCCAAGGCCCTGGCGGGAGACATCGTCTACAGACGAGGAATAGGAAGCACTCTTGCCGAAGGAACAAGGTTTGCATCTGAGAAATTGGGTGGCGATGCCTCAGATTGGGCAATGCATGTGAAAGGTTTGGAGATGTCAGGTTATGACTGCCACGTGGCGCCTGGAATGGCTCTTTCTTACGGCACTTGTTCGATTGGAGCACATCACAAGGATGCTTGGATCATCTCTTGGGAGGTGTCATTCGGGAGAGAGAGCTATGCTGAGGCCAAGGTTGACAAGGTCATCGAGCTGCAGAGGATACGAGGAGGGATATTCGAGTGCCTTACAACTTGCCGACTTCCTTGGATAGAACTAGGGTTCGAGTTGGATTGGTACCCGAAGTTTCTTAGTGCAGCAACTGGCGAGAACCTGACTATGCGTGATTTGAATGTTATCGCGGACAGGGTTCTGAATCTGGCTAGAGCCTTTTGGATAAGAGAATATCAGAAAGGTTGGAGTGCGGCGGCGGACAATCCGCCTCCAAGATGGTTCAAGGAGCCTTTGACTAGAGGGCCTTTTAAGGGTAAGGTTTTGGACAGAGAGAAATACGACGCTATGCTCCAACTGTACTATGGCAGAAGGGGATGGGACACGAGAGGAATACCAAGGCAAACGACGCTGGAGACGTTAGAACTATTGGATGTCGCCCAAGAACTTCTAAGATATGTCAAACTAGCCAAGTGATAGGATGCGCTACCTTGATGTTGCTTCGGGTGCGCATTCCTTAGAAATCTACTCCAATAAACTCGTGGCGCGCGTCGGGCAGTTGCTTTACGGACAAGTATTATGAGACGCCACTTATGAAACTGATCTTAAAGAGTCTTCCATGGCTTCGATGGTCAAGTCCATTTCATTGATTGTGTGTGCGGCAGAAATATGGCAGCGTTTATTTGCTTTGGGGATAATGAATACATGTCTCTTCATTAATTCACGTTGGAAGTTCTCATATTTCTGATTATTCAAGGCTGACACGCTTCTATAGTCTTCAATCTTGTTGTCGGTGAATGCTATCTGAAAAATCGATCCGAAACCTACGACTTGAGCCTTGATGTTTAGTCTCCCAATCACTTCTCCTAGTCTCTTCCTTGCGAGAGAACCCAGGCTAAAGAGATGATCATAAACCTCTGGAGCCTCGAGTTCCCGTATGGTGGCTAGGGCCGCAGCCATACTTATGGGGTTTCCATTATAGGTTCCGCCAAAATCAACTTCTCCCGATGGTGAGAACATTGCCATGATCTCTTTCTTCCCGCAGACAGAAGCAACAGGAAACCCGTTTGCCATAGCCTTGGCAAGTGTGGTTATGTCCGGGGTTACTCCGAATATCTTCTGAGCTCCACCCAGCCCGTGCCTGAAACCAGTCACCACTTCATCGAAGATGTACAAGATGTTGTAACGATCGCAAATTTTGCGAAGCGCTTTTAAATATCCTTTTTTCGGTAATATACAACACGCGTTGCCGTGCATGATTGGCTCCGTGATCACGGCAGCTATCTCACCTTCATGTTTTCTTGCGGTTTTTTCAACAACATGAATATTGTTGAAGGGCAAAATGATGGTGTTTTCCACTACATTTCTGGGTATTCCCTTGGAATTTGGAACTGGAGTGGGTGATTCTTTGAGACCTGCCTCTCGTAGGGATGGTCCGACACTAATGTTTACATAATCGTGCCATCCGTGATAGGCCCCTTCAAACTTAATGATCTTAGTCTTCCCTGTAAACGCTCGAGCTACTCGTATAGCATGGTATGTTGCTTCGGTCCCAGTATTGCAAAATTTCACCATCTGGGCTGATGGAACGTGGTGAATGATTTTTTTCGCGACCTCCACTTCTAGTTCATTGGATAAACCGTAGACATTCCCTCTTTCTAGTTGAGCTGTTACAGCTCTTGTGACCTTTTCAGGAGAGTGGCCCAATATTACTGACCCAAAAGCCAAGTGATAGTCGACGTATTCATTGCCATCTACATCATAGATTCTTGATCCACTAGCCTTCTCTATGAATATGGGATAGGGTGTGAAGTATCTGAGGCCGCTGTGAACTCCGCCCGGCGTGATTCTTTCAGCTTCTTCAAAAAGTTTCTTCGATTTCTCAGTTTTGTATGTGACCAATAGCAACCCCCCTCAAATGATGCGTCGGTCTATGTGACAAAGTCACCTATGGATTCTTAGCTGTTTCCTCTGCGGGCGCGAAAGCTGTCTGGAAACGATTGGGGCTTGATGAGAGGGAGGCGCCGAGATTTGTTCTACCACTCCAGTTTTGCGAGCTCATCAAATATTGCTACATAGGATTTTTCACAGCCTGCCAGCCCAGCAACCTTTTCGTTTCCTTCGATGACGAAGTATTCGTTTGGTGCGTGGGCTCTGGCGCCATATCCCAGTCCGGCGCATGTGAATGGCATCTTCAAGGGTTTGCTGGTAAACAGATAGAACGGGACGCTTCCACCAGAAATGGGTGAGATTTCGGGCTCGTATCCCATCTTTCTATATGCTTGGATTGTTGCTTGAACTATTGGTTCATTCACACTTTCCCTTGACCACTCGTAGGGGTCCAGCGGCCTGATTATGATGTCTGTGTAGCCCTGCTCGTCGAGGTGTTTGCGTACTTTGGGAATGATCTCTTCGGAGGTTTGATCTGGGACGAGTCTTACATCAATTTTGGCGGTGACTTTATGAGGGAGTAGTGTTAACGATCCTGGTCCGGTATATCCGCCCCATATGCCATCGATGTTTAGTGTGGTGGAGCCGTAGTATTGTACAAGGAGGTCTTTTCCGTGAAGGTCGCCTAGGAATCGTTCGACCTTGTCTTCTTCCTTTATTTCTTCTTCGTCAAAAGTCTCGGTCAACTTGTCAATAAGTTGCAGGTCCTCGTCAGTCAGGGGCTTGACATTGTCATACCATCCGTCTATGAGTACTTTGTTTCCATCTTTCGAAGTCATTGTCGCGAGAGCTTGGATCATGCGCCATGCTGGGCTATCAACCCAAGACTTGGCGCTGCTGTGTATACCGAATTCTGTTGGGCCTCTTCCCCACGCCTTGCCGTTGCATTCAAGTTCGAAGTAGACGATTCCTTTGTATCCTAACTCCATCGATACCTTTCCGTTGCGATCTTGGTATGCGTCCGGGGAGAATAGGGCATCTGCTTTGAGCATGTCTTTGTGTTTCCATACAAAGTCGGCGAAATATCGGCTGGCCAGTTCTTCGTCTCCCTGTGATAGGAATTTCAAGTTAAAGGGGAGTTGGTCTCCGACGGCTCGAATGGATTCTAGAGCGTTTAGGAACGCTACAAGTGGACCCTTTGAGTTTATGGCTCCCCTGGCAACGACGCACTTTCCAAATGGCTCAATATCGACGAGCCTTGCTTCTAGCGGAGGACTCGTCCATTCCTCTTTGTTGAATGGTTGTGTGTCGTACATGAAATATATGAGAAGGGTTTTTTCTGCACCAGCATCATATTCAGCATAGACTACCGGGTGGGGTCCTCCAGTTTCCATTACGTCGGCCACTTTGCACCCCAGTTTCTCATAGTAGTTTCTCAGCAGTCTCGCGCATTCGCGAACGCCATAGTTTTCTGCAGAAACACTTGGTTGACGCAAGAATTCTTGCACTCTTCGTATGTGTCCATCGATATGGTCGTCGATGTATTTGTCTATCTCATTTATCTTCAACATTCTGATCGCTCATACATTGGATGATCAATCCAAAAATCTTTCGTAGCTAGCAGTTCTTCAAAGCATTCCTGAGGAAAATATTTATGTCTGTCGCGATTTGATAGCGCAACGAAGGTGACCTTGTTTTGGTTCATGATTTACTGATCAAGAATGGTTTTGTGCTAGATGGTGCAGGGAACCCATGGTTCAAGGCGGACATCGCTGTCTCTAACGGAAGAATTGCAGAAGTTGGGAAAACTGGCATCAAGGGAGCGGATACTGTCATAGATGCCAACGGCTTGATTGTCTCTCCTGGGTTCATCGACATTCATTCTCACTCTGATCTTTCATTGCTCATAAATCCGTTGGCAGAGAGCAAGGTCAGGCAAGGTGTCACGACCGATGTTGTCGGAAACTGTGGAAGTAGCCCTGCACCCGCAACGAAGGAAACGGTGGACGTGCTGAAGGAGGATTGGGGGCTTGAAGCCAAAGAGATCGATTGGAACTGGTCCACGTTTGCTGAATATCTTGGTGAAATGGAAAGAAGAGGGGTAGCCTTGAACGTTGCTTCTCTTGTAGGTCATGGAACTGTCAGAATCGCCGTTCTGGGAGTAGAAGACAGGTCGCCTACCACCGAGGAGCTTGAAGATATGAAAATGCTAGTCGCGCAGTCAATGGAGGCTGGAGCCTTTGGTATGTCAACAGGGTTGGTGTATTTGCCTGGATGCTATGCTAACACTTCTGAGCTAATTGCACTTTGTGAAGTCGTGGCGGAACATGGAGGTCTTTACGCTTCGCACATCAGAGGAGAGCGGGAGACCATAATTGAGGCCTTGAAGGAAGCTATAAAAATCGGCGAAGAAGCAGGTTTGCGAGTACAAATCTCACACAATTGCCCCAAATGGGGGGGCTCAAACAAACTACCTGAAATGTTCAGAATCTATAGAGAGGCGCGAGAGCGAGGAGTAGATGTCACGATGGACAACGATGCCCACACAGACTTCGCAGTAGAACTGGGGTCCATACTCCCACAGTGGGCTCAAGCGGGGGGACTCGAGAAGGTAATTGAGAGACTCAGCGATCCGGAAACTCGCGAAAGGATCAGGCAGGAAATAGTGGAGGACAAATATCCGGGACCAGGCTACTGCGGACTTGTAAAGCATGGTCGTTGGGACCGCATCTTTCTGCTTCATTGCGAGAAGAACAAGGATTTGCTAGGAAAGAGCTTTGAAGAAATCGCGAGGATAAAGGGAAAAACGGACCCGTTTGACGCGTATTCTGATATGTTGATGGAGGAAGAAGGTGGCGCAAGTGCTCTTTTCAACTACATAGAAGAAGAGAATATTCGCACAGTGTTGAAATTCAATTTAATGATGGTTTCAACTGACGGCTCTGCATACGCACCTTATGGACCTCTCGGAAAAATTGATGGCTACTCTCCATGCAGCTATAGCGAGTATCCTTACATTTTGGAGAGGTATGTGAGAGATGAGAAGATTGTCACGCTTCAGGAGGCGATTAGGAAAATGACTTCGTTTCCGGCTCAAAAGCTTGGACTAAGAGACAGGGGGCTGATAAGAGAAGGGATGTGGGCCGACATAGTTGTCCTCAATCTAAACAAGATACGGGACAGAGCGACCTGTCGTTATCCGTACACTTTTCCTCTGCCCCATTATCCGCATAAATATCCTGAAGGCATTGACTACGTTGTTGTAAATGGGCGAGTGGTGGTGGAGAAGGGTGAACATAAAGGCATCCTCCCGGGCAAAGTCTTGCGGCCTCTGCCTAAGGAACACACGCACATGAGGGCTGGATAATGGAGAAGCTCATAATCACCGTAGCCCCTACAGGTTCGGTGCCACGTAAAAAGGATACGCCCTACGTACCCGTAACACCTGATGAGATAGCCGAGACGGCGTACGCATGCGAACAAGAGGGGGCCTCAATCATCCATGTACACTGCCGTGACCATGATGAAAAACCAACATCTGACTATGCAATCTTCAAAGAGACTGTGCACAAGATACGCAAACACACGAACCTCATCGTGATGACATCGACGAGTGGTATTGCCGGCAAGTCAGATGAAGATCGAGCCCAACCGCTTAGAACTGGTCCAGAGATGGCAAGCCTAACGACTGGTTCGCTCAACCTTGCGGGACGCAAGCCGTCCACTGTCTACGTCAACACGTGGGAGACGATAACCTTCCTCGCGAGGAAGATGCTCCAGGCTAATATCAAACCTGAGATCGAGGTCTTCGACGTGGGCTTCGTCCGCCAAGGCATCAAGCTCATCGAAGAAGGGCTGGCCAAGGAGCCGGTACATTTCCAGTTAGTTATGGGCGTAGACGGTGGCATACCTGCCACCCCAGCGAACTTGTTGCACATACACAATCAGCTCCCCCTTAATGCTACGTTCTCTGTAGCAGGCATGACGAGATGGCAACTGCCTATGACTACCATGGCGATCCTTATGGGTGGGCACATACGGGTAGGGCTCGAGGACAACATCTACTACTCGAAGGAGAAAATGGCACGGAATGAGGAGCTCGTAGCACGGGCGAGGCGCTTGTCTCAGGAGCTCCAACGCGAGGTGTCCACGCCTGATGAAGCTCGGCGAATCCTGAAGCTCATAAGGTAATTCCGCGTGCGATTTCGACCACAACCAACATCTCTCTTTTTTCTGAACAGCAACACGTGCACTTCATCGGAACAAGTGAAGATTATTGATGCAAGAAGATTTTTCTCTTCCTCCGACCAATTTGCAGCATGGTGTCTGCCATGAGCTCTCTGGGGGAGGTTCTGTACCTTTCTCGTTCTGAAGTGGATAGACTTGGTATTTCTATCCAAGAGGTCATTCGAGTCATTGAAGAAGCCTTCTCGGAGAAGGCAGAAGGGAGAGCAGAGGCCCCGCCCAAGCCTGGTATCCACCCTATGGAAAACGCCTTCATTCACGCTATGCCAGCCTACCTACCTATTATGAGGTCGGCTGGAGTCAAGTGGGTGAGTGGGTTTCCAGGAAATCCGAAGCGTGGTCTCCCCTATATATCAGGACTCCTGATATTGAACGACCTTGAAACTGGCATTCCGATCTGCGTCATGGACTGCACATGGATAACGGCAAAGCGAACCGGAGCCGCGACCGCCGTTGCGGCAAAACATTTGGCTCGAGAAGACTCAAAGAGCTTGGGAATCCTCGGCTGCGGGGTTCAGGGAAGAAGCAACTTGGAAGCCCTGGCGGTGGTGTGCGGAAACTTGGAGGAGGTGAAAGCCTATGACATTGATGAGGGAAATCTGCGGGCGTACGTGAAGGAGATGACCAGCCAACATGGAGTCAGAGTTGTTCCAGTTGAGTCGCCCCGAAGGGCGGTTGAAGACTGCGACATAGTGGTCACCGCGGGGCCGATTTTGAAGCATCCGCAACCTGCAATTGAGAGGTCGTGGTTCAAGGATGGCGGCTTCGCGTGCCCATTGGATTTCGACTCATATTGGCAACCCGAAGCTATGCATTCCATGGACAAATTCTGCACCGATGACAAGGCCCAGTTGAAATACTACAAGAAACTGGGATATTTTTCGAGCATACCTCATGTCTACGCAGATCTGGCTGATATCATAAGCGGTAAGACATCTGGCCGAGAGAACCCTAACGAACGCATTATGTGTATGAACCTAGGTCTGGCCATAGAGGACATAGCTACAGCCATCATGGTCTACGAGAAGGCAAAGAATAGAGGGATTGGGACAACCCTTCTCTTGTAGCCAGGTATCAAGAAGGGCTTTCGATCTTAAGGCTTAAGAAAATGTTGTATATACATTTGGAAGCTCTAGTAGTGCACACATAAGGTGAAAATAATGTTGGAATATCTGAGTCGCGATCAAATCGAGAAGATTCATTCTGCAAGCTTAAAAATCCTAGAAGATGTTGGCATCTCTGTATATGAGCACAAATTTCTGAGGTTCTTAGCCGAATCTGGTGCCAACGTCGACCTTGACAAAAAGAATGTCAGGATTTCGCCAAGCCTAGTGATGGAGTGCATTAGGAAGACACCCAAGCAGGTGATTCTGCACGCTCGCGATCCCAAGTTTGACGTGGAACTAAATGATGAGAAGATCTACGCTCACGCAGTTGGCGGAGCTGCAAGTGTAATTGACCTCGACTCCGGAGAAGTTCGACCGTCTACACGAAAGGATGTTGTCGATCTAACTAGGATAATCGATGGCTTGCCTAACATTCATACGTGCACTATGATCGTATTGCCGGGTGATATCCCAGAAGAGGTTCGGGACGTCTATTGCTTGGCAGAACAAATTCAAAACACACGCAAAAATGTGGATGCCACGCCGATGAGTTACGAAGGGTTCCCATATATCGTGGAGTTGGCAGAGGCCGTAGTCGGCGGGAGACAGGAGCTGAAGGAACGTCCGATAATCACGTGCAGTTTCTCGCCAACAAGTCCCTTGAAGTTTTCTGGAGATGTTGTCAGGATCATGGTCCAAGGTTCGCAGATCGGTTTGCCAATGGCCGTGCTGCCGTGCCCCATGGCAGGTGCCACTAGTCCAGTAACGCTAGCCGGGAGTCTAGTTCAGCAGAATGCCGAAATATTGGCTGGCCTAGTGATGATTCAACTTGTGAAAGAGGGGACCCCGGTTCTGTATTGTCCTCGTGTTTTTCCCATTGACATGTTGTCTGGAATGACAAGCTCTGGGATCGAGGTTGGATTGCTGTCGGCGGGCTGCGTTCAGCTCGCAAAGTATTATGACATTCCGTGTGATGTGTATGGGCTTGATACGAGTTCGAAAACGTTGGATGAGCAGGTGGCGTTTGAGAAGGGTCTCAACGGGATCTTGCCAGCCCTAGCTGGAGCGAATATGCTATCCGGGGCTGGCTGCATTGAGGGCGGCATCACAGTGAGCTATGAGCAGTTGATCATTGATGACGAGGTTTTTGGAATGATCTTTAGAGCGGTTAAGGGCATCGAAGTGGATGAAGAAAGATTGGCAGTGGACGTGATTGCCAAGGTCGTAGATGAATCGTCGGACTTTCTGCGACAAAGACACACACTGAAATATTTCCGTCAAGAACACTACCTACCAAAGCTTACAGATAGAACCTCTCGTTCGCGATGGCAAGAAATGGGCTCCAAAAAAATGGTGGAAGTTGCGCGAGAGAAAGTGAGAAAAATGTTGGCGGAGCACCAACCTCTGCCATTAGATAGAGAAGTGGTGAGGAAAATCGAAAAAACATTGAAGAAGGCAACCAAAGACCTGGCCTCGCGCGCACGCTCGGTCAAGGTTTGAAGACTACATGCATTCAGGGAAACGATGGTTACGCATTCGGAGTTGTCAAGAGCCGATAGTCTCTGAATTAAGCATATTATTTTGAGATCACACGACAGATTTCGCGTATTCTCTCAGCCTTTCCTCGTACACGGTTCTAGGAGGATAGCCCATGGAACTCACATAGGTGTTGAAATCGGTCACACTCTTGCCCTTCTCTATGGCAACCGATTGGATCTTCCTCAGTTCTTCGCCAGCCATGCAGTAACATGGAGCGTACCCGGGAGAGTCCTGAAAAGTGAAAATCTCGTTGTAGAGCAACTTCTTGGATAGCCCCGTCTGTTCATGAGCCCAGTTAATGAACTCTGCAGCGCTTTGTTTGCCCATGTTAATGCGTACATCTCCGATCGCGCGAAGGAATCGTAGTATGCGCCATTCGAGAACTAAGAACTCGATCTCGAGTATGACCGTGTCTAAATCTCCAACGGCTCTCAGAGCGTCTAGGAGCTCTTGCTCATCTTGTGTGAGCTCTTCCTTTTTTCTCAACTGTTTCAGCAGCGAGATAAACTCTACCTCCCTGAAGAATGAAATGGCTTCGGTGATCTGTTCTGCCAAGGCACAGTCTAGCAACTCTATCAATTTCGGACGGGCAGCAAAGTTAGTGACCGAATTCGAATGGTTTATGCAATGTCCATATTCTTCATGTATGATTGCCGTAATCAAGTCTGGGATGCTTGTTGACGCTGATCTCTGGGGATCAGTTGTGACAAAGAAAACATTGAAGGGGTTCTCGGTTAGGGTGTCAAACCAATCTGCAGCTGCTGATGTGATGAGGCTTACGAGATAGGGGGGTGTCTCTACAACTCGCGTGTGGTGGGTGCGTGTTATCCTCACCAAGTGGCTTTCAACAACATTCCGCAATTTGCCCTGCATGCTAGAAACAAACTCCATGGCTTTGGATTTCTCCAAGCTCCGCTTCTTCGTCATTTCATCTGCAACTAATTCAACCTTTGGTTCAATTCGATATGTTTCAGCAAGCTTCGCCGTGATTTCCATAAGTCTCGGCAATTCTCCTCTTAACCATCGTAGCGCTTTGTTCTCAATTTCATCTGGGGTTTCAGGATAATCGTAGAGGGTCTTCAAGATTCTGGGGTATATGTCCTTTCGTCCTATGTCTCCTCCTTCTCTTTCTAATATTGGAAAGACCTCTTCGAAACTTCCTTGCTTCACGCCCGTCACGTGGAACGCCTTCATGTAATTATGTACTACCCCTTTGAGCTTGTGCAGTTCTTCTCGTAGCTGCTCATTTTCCGCTTCTGTTCGAATTGTTTCGAGGATGCCGAGTACGCTGTTTCCCTCGTAACATGTTATCGCTCGTATCTCAATCGGCCACTCCCTCTCGGTCAGTCTTTCTCTCGAAACCTCCAA
>CAYGAE010000030.1:9641-17122 GCA_964347855.1 uncultured Candidatus Bathyarchaeia archaeon | reverse complement strand
AACAGGCCGTAAAATCTGCCGTAGAATCCGCGTCAATGATTCTGAGGATCGACGATGTAATATCCGGTGGAAAGACAGAGGCACCACCTACTCCTCCAGGTGGCCCAGGGGGAATGCCAGGCGGCTACGGTGGCATGCCTCCAGGATACTGACACCTTCGCGTGCGTGTATGGAACCACACAGAGCCTCATACGAAAATGGCGGTTTGCCCCCGCATAGATGACCTATTTCGCGAGTCAAACAATTAGTCGAATTCGTGTAGATTGTACCGTGCGCCTAAGCAGCCTATCACTTGCGTGCGTTTTGACTACAAGTCTATCCAAGAAGTCGAAATGGCAGACGGAACTTTAATACAGTAATGCTGGGAGTTTTTTGGTTTCTTCAGTTAGTTGCAGAGCACTATTCAATTCTCTGAAGTATCTGATGACCGTTAAGCCTCTTTCGGTTATGGTGTATACGATTTTTGTTCTGCTTCTCTTTTTGCCAACAACTTGTTCTTCAACAAGGTTCTGCCGGATCAAGAAATCCAAGTACTGCTTCAGAACACTACAGTTTACGTTAGCTTTGTACATGACGTGAGTCAGCTTCAACGGTCCATGACGAGCCAGAATTTTTAGGATGTCAACATGCATTTCAAGTTTTGACCTTCGCAAACTCTAACACACCTCTAATTATGTGATGCATTGATTAGCCATATGAGACGTGCATATTCCTTGATCGTCTCTTCGTCTCGATATTCACTTGAGCTGATTTGCCGTCTCAAATGGAAAGCACGCAATTTCATTTTTTGAGTGTTCAAAAATCATGCTTCCTTTTTTAGGACGCGTGCCACATAGTTCGAACGAATTGCCTAAAAGGCTTGCTGATTGCTAAGAATATGTGTATCTAATATGTTCATACACACATCGTGCGCTAGTAAGCCGCATTGTTTCGCATGAAAGTGTAGAAAAAAGAGGAAGTTGCAGAAGATATCTTCAGTTTCGCGAATATGCTTGACCCCGGCTACTTTATACGAGCATGCCACAAAAGTCCATTTAATCGTCGGTCACTAGCCATGACTGAAGGTCATTTCTCTGGATTGTCCCAAGGAAAATTTGAGATAAAGACGACAAAGCAGAAAGAATATTTCTTATACAACAACCATGTTTCAAGGGTATCCGAAGCTTAAAGTAATATTTTCGCTCTACCTACATTGTGTGGAGATGGAGAGTAACAAGGATGACTTACGAAGAAACGTGGAAGGTTTTGGGAGATTTAGTCACTGAGCTTCGTAGAAAGGGTGAGACAATTCCGCCTGATGTGATTGAGGACTTGCGTTCAGCCAAGACCATGATACAGGTTCTGAAGACCGACCCAAAGTACATTGAAAATATTCCTAAGATCGAGACATTTCTGGGAAAGGTGGAGGCTTATCTCATTTCTTTGGCACAAGAGCAGTTTGGATCAGGGTTTATTTATCAATGGATGGAACGACTTGAGGACGCAAGGCGGGCGGTTGAAGAGGAAGGTGAGGTTGCTTCGAGGTTTGTTTCTGGGCTGCCAAAGGGGGAACATTGGGTGCGGATTAAGATTTCTGAAGACACTCCCCGAAAGAATATAGAGAGACTGGCCAAGGAGAAGAAGCTCTCCCACAAGATGCAGAAGAACGGGTATATGCTAGTCTTCGGCGACAGCGAGAGTGTGAAGTCTTTCGTTAAAACCATGGCAGAAGAGTTCCGTGGCGCAAAGAAAAGCCGATGAGCAACTCGGGCATCTTTTACTCAAAATAATCAAATATTAACGAGGAATATCGCTGGCTTATAGAACAATTTTATAGAAACTTTTACACTAGTTTTGATGCTTTCCACGGGCGAAAACAAAAAGGGCGGACCTCGAGGAAGATGCCTTACATAAAGAAAATCGAGCTACGGGGCTTCAAGTCTTTCGGTCCGAAAGCCGCCAGCATCATGCTCGACAAAGAGTTCACAGTGCTCACTGGACCGAACGGGAGCGGAAAAACCAACATTGTGGACGCCGTTTTATTTGGATTGGGTGAGTTAAGCGCTAGAAGACTTAGAGCTGAAAGTTTCTCCAAGCTCATATTCCGTGGCTCTCCTGACAGTGAGACAGAGAAGGCAAAGGCAGCAAAGGTTGTCATCCAATTTGATAACTATGACAGCCACATACCAGTTGACACAAGTACCGTAACAGTTTCTCGCGAGGTCTATAAGAACGGTCAAAGCATCTACAGGCTAAACGGAAGAAGAATCTCAAGGTCTCGCATTCTCGACTTACTTTCTCTTGCTGGAATAAGCCCGACTGGACACAACTTCATTTTGCAGGGCACCATTACACGCATGGCAGAAATCTCCTCCTACGACCGACGGAAGATTATCGCAGACCTCGTTGGCATAGCTCAATACGACGCAGAAAAGGCAGAGGCTGAAGAGAAGCTTCGACAAGCCGACATCTCGATTCGAACCGCAATGGGCCGAATAGACGAGGTGCAGAAGAGAGTAGACGATCTAGAGAGGCAACGCAACGAGCTACTTCGTTACAACTTCATCCAAAACGAAATGAAACGCTTCGAAGCCATGAAAGTGTGTCACGAAAGCTTGCGAACTCAGGGCAAAACGGAGGATCTATCATCAAAGTTTGAAAAGGTTAGAGACAAAGTAGAGAGATTCCGGGAACTAAGAGAACAACTCACGGCTCAACGTCGCGACATGCAAAGAGAATGGAGCAAACTCAGCTCAGAAGTGGTTGAAGAAGGCGGAACACAAGTCCTTGGAGTCCAGATAGAGATCGGCGACGCAAAATCAAAACTAATCGAACTGACAACCAAAATAGACGCTGGAACTGCTAGCTTCGAGGGTCTCAAGAAAGTGGAGGAGAACAACCTCCAACAACTCGAGGCAATCAAAAGTGAAATCGCGGAGAACCGCAAGAACATCCGACGATTAGCGCGAAGGCATGATCGATTAGCAAAAGAAATCGCGACCAAACAATCCCAGTATGATTCTGTTTCTGATAAGGCTGCACAGCTGAGAGCGAATCTGGGCGAAAACAGCAAGAAAGCTCAGAGCGTCGAACAAAGGCTGGAAAAACTTTACCAAAAAATCCTCACTCTCCGCAGCGAAGATGCTCAAAGACAGACGACGATTAGAGCTCTTGCGCGCAGGCTAAGGAACCTCAAAACAAGTAGAGGAAAATTGTCATCAACCTTCAACGATCTCCAAAAATCCTTTGCAGACCTAAAGACAGTGCAGAACGAGCAGAAAGAACGCCTCAAGAATCTCCGGAAAACTCTGGATGCAAAAATCGCTCAGAGGGAATCTGTAGAAAAGGAGATTGCAGAGGCCAGTAAGATCGCCAAATCCGCTCGAGAGGCAGTGGTGGAGTTTGCCACCCAACGAGAACTAGCTGAAACAGTTGCGACGGAGGAAAACGCGTTAAGAAACATCGAAGAACTTGCAGATCTCGGTGTAATCTCGGGCGTACATGGTCGGCTCCAAGACTTGATTAAGATCAAGAGGGATTATGCTCAGGCAATAGAGGGCGCTGCTGCAGGCTGGCTCAACTCTCTGGTTGTAAAGGATTTCGACACGGCATTCACGTGCGCCGAAACGCTGAAACGTATGAAACTCGGCAGAATCAAGATAGTCCCGCTTAAAGAGCTGTCTGAAATAAAGTCCATCAATCCTCCGAGGATTAGGGGATCAAGAGGACCTGCCTCCACATTTGTGGCTTGTGCAAAACGTTATGAACCCGCGGTGACCTTTGTTTTCGGAGACACTCTAATAACAGGAGACGACAAAACTGCTTTCACTGCCTCGGTTAGAGGATACCGAACAGTCACATTGAACGGAGACCTTTACGAGGCTGGTGGAGGAATTGAAAGCGGCTACTATCGGGCCCCCATCAACTTTTCTTCGATAATCCCAAGCGAATCCGCCGTCAAAAGCTTAGAGGAAGCAGTGAAGGCTCTTCAGGAACACCTCTTCAGAAGAGGTAGCGACGTATCTACCTTTGAACAAGAAATAAGCGAAAATGGAAGGGAAATAACTCGATTAGAAGAAGCAATAAAAACCCTCGACAATGAGATTGCTCGAATAAAGAGAAGCGGAAAACGCGCCCAAAGAAATATTGCACGCCTTGAAGGACAACACCAAAACGTTCAAGCAAGTCTGGAAAAGGAGAAGACAGAGAAAAAACTTCAAAGCACACAACAAAAAGCCCTCCAGAAGGGAGTTCACAGATTACGCGAAGAATTAGCCGCCTTGCGAAGGAAGACAGATCCCTTGCAAATTCAGGAAATGGAGATTCAGCGAGAACAATTGGGAGATGAAAGCATAAAGCTGCGGCAAGAGCTGGGCAGCGTCGAGACGGAGCTTTCGACTCTAGACTCCAAATACAAGAACGTCCTGAAAATAGGTCCCGACAACATCAGAGTTCAACTCAGAAAAGTGCAGAAGCAGCTCGCAACTCTCGAAAAAGAGGTTGAAGAGGCAGTTCAGCAAAAAAGCCTGCTTGAAGAGGAACTATTGAAGCTGGAAAAATCCAAGGACGAACTGTCTCATTCAGTTCTCACTGCCAAAGAAGAGGCAAAGAAATTCACCTCTCAGATCGATGACGTTGATAAGAAGGTGCATCGCCTTGATACCGAGTACGAGCAAGCAAATCAACTCTTTAACCAGCTTCAACTTAGCCTCCAAACATGTCAGTTGCAGCTTGATCAGCATCGTCATCGATTGGAAGAACTCGGCTACGAAGAGCCTTTGACACTGTCGCTGGAGCCACTTGAGGTTGTAGAATCGTCGCTTAAACAGATGCGATTAGAGTTGGAAAGGCTTGGGGCCATCAATCAGCTGGCTCAAACACATTACAATGAACAAGCTTCACGATACAAGGAACTCTCTATACGTATGAATGAGCTTGAAAGGGAGAAGCAGGCCATCCTTGCTTTCATGGGAGAAATAGAACGTAAGAAGCGGGATACCTTCATGGAGGCCTTCAACAAGATAAACGAAAAGCTCAGCAGGTTCTTCTCAAAGCTCACAGGCGGTGGAGAGGCTGCTCTAAAGCTTGAGAAGCCCGATGAGCCACTCTCTGCAGGAGTGGATATGGTTGTCCAATTTCCGAAGAAGACTCCAATCCTGGTAAGTGGAGCCAGCAGCGGAGAGAGATCCATATCTGCAGTTGCGTTCATCTTCGCTCTGCAAGACTTCACTCCTGCTGCTTTCTACTTGTTTGACGAGATTGATGCGCACTTGGATGCGTTTCATGTTGAGAGGTTGGGAGAGCTCTTGACTGAAGAGTCTGAGAAGTCTCAGTTTCTGGTAGTGACCTTGAAGGCTGAAATGGTTAGTAAGGCTGAGAAGGTGTATGGTGTGTATTCGCGAAGCGGGGTCTCCAACGTTGTGTCGACTATATTTAAGGAGGCTGCCTAGTGGCCTCTGCCGTCAAAAAACCCTTCTATTTTCAGCCCCCATGGAGCGTGCTTTTTGAGCTCCATAAACTGCAGAAGATTCTTCCTTGGGATGTTAATATCGCTTTTCTGTTGTCGTCCTTCTTAGAAGAGATGGAGAAGAGGGGAGACGTAGATTTTAGGGCTTCGGGGATGGCATTGGATTCCTCAGCCACAATCTATCTGATGAAATCTAAGCTTTTGTTAAAGCTTGAAGAGCCTCCGCCCCCGCCAAAAGCTTTACCTGAGTTTCTTCCGCCCCCCTTGTTTCTTCCTCTTCGTTACGAGTTGACTTCTACTACAATCCAGCACCTTCTCACCGTGCTAGACGATGTTCTCAAGGGAGAACGTGTGTTTCCATTAGAACGACGTCCAGAACCGCTTTTGCCATCGCCACAGGATATTCTTCCTCCAGTTGACTTGTATCTGGTTGAAATGGGAGAGCGAATGAAGCAATTGTACGGTTTTCTTCTCCAACTGGCTGAGAGAGGAGAACTCATAGTCTTTTCTAGGGTGGTAGCAGGACTGGAGAAGATGGAGGCTATTAAAAGGTTCATTGTGCTCCTTTTTCTCGCTCAGGAGGACCAGGTTGGCTTGTGGCAGAGGGAGGATTCCGGTGAGATTTACATAACTCTTAGGGAAGGTTCGGATTTTGGAGGAGCCGAAGCAGAAACTGTCCGAGCTGCATAGAAGGAAAACGTTCAAGCGCAGTCTAGATTTGGTTGAGGCTGCGTTGTATGTCGCTGGTCGCCCTTTGGATCTGAAGACGTTGGCCAGTGTCCTGAAGACTCGGTCTAAGAATAAAGTTCGGCGGACTGTAGCAGCTCTTGTAGAGGGTTATAAGAACCGTGACACCGCGCTTGAGGTTTTGGAGCTTGAGGATGAACGTTTCGTCTTGCAGTTGAAGGCGGAGTTTACGCCTCGTGTTCGGAGGTTGGCAGTTAGACCGCTTCTCTCAAAGGGTCCGCTGAAGACTTTGTCTTATATCGCCTATCGCCAACCCGTATTGCAACCTCAGGTTATTGATGTTAGGGGGCATCATGCCTATCCGCATTTGAGAGAGTTGGAGGATATTGGCCTGATTAATCGTGAGAAGGCTGGGCGCTCGAAGATGCTACGTACAACCGAGTTTTTTGCTGACTACTTTGGCTTGAGTCACGACTTGAGAACCATGAAGCGTCAGCTTAAGAATATCTTTGAGGATTTCGCGAAGCCTGAACCACAAGAAGCATAAATCTCAAGAAACGTTTTTGACTTTGTCACCAAGGGTTGTCAGCATATTACGCAGTTGCTGTGAATGAGAAGAACAGACTTAGGATAGGGATTTTGTTTTCATAATTCTTATGACCCAAATGGGTGACTGTCTTGTGATAAAATTGAAACACAAGCAGATGCTTTTGCGGGATGTTCTGGAGAATGTCGGAGACAGTCTCAGTCCGGAAACTGTCGCGAAGAAGGTGAGTCAATTCTGCAGGCATGGCAACATCTTTCTCTTCTTTGAAGTGATGAATCTGAGAAAGGAGCTAGAGAAGATGAGCGAGCAGCTCAAGACTCTGAAAACAAAATGAATAAGAACCTTCGCGACTTAGAAGAGAACAGGTGCGAATTTGCCTGAAAAGGGTAATAGAGCGCAGAAGAAGAGACTGAAAGAAGTTGAGGAATATCTGAAAACTATTCCTCCTCCGCCTATGGAACATGTTGCAGAACTGAAGATGGAAAAAGAACTCAAACGCATGATTAAAGAACAAGAGAAGAGAAAGGAGTCGAATTAGGTCTATTTTTTCTTCGCTAGTTGAGTTAAGACATCGCTAAATCTGCACTGGTTGCACAAACCATCTTGGCCAATCGCGGGTCTCTTTCCACATTTCGTGCAGCTCAATTGCAGGTTCTCCTCTGGAAGTGATGCCTTCTTCTTGGACTTTAGGGAAGAGATAAGTCTAGACACGTAACTCCCCGATAAGAGACTTGAACAATTGCATATTTCAAGCTACTGAAGGAAAGTTACATACCTACGGGGTTTCCTCGAAGCTATTGA
>CAYGAE010000030.1:2713-9541 GCA_964347855.1 uncultured Candidatus Bathyarchaeia archaeon | reverse complement strand
TCCCACGGAAGCCAGCACAAAAGGAAACCCTCAGGCGGAAGAAAACATTCCTACCGGAAAAAACGGAAACACGAAAAAGGCTCCTTCCCGACACAGACAAAACTAGGCAACCCCAAACGGAAAACCTCCCGCACACGAGGAGGAAACAGAAAGGTCCGCCTACTAGCGGCCAAACACGCCAACATCTCCAACCCAACAACAGGAAAAACCCAAAAAACCGAAATCCTACGGGTGATAAAGAACCCAGCCAACATAGATTACGACCGTAGAGGAGTAATCACAAAAGGAACTATAATAGAAACCCCTCTTGGAAGGGCTCGAGTAACATCCCGCCCCGGACAAGACGGCATGATAAACGCCATGCTAGTCCCCAAAGAATGACGTTTCGCACCAGAGACCAACATAGTAAGAACATGGGGTCACTTTCTCCCGCGAATGTTTACAAGCTCTTCGGCAATCTTTCTTAAAGTCTGTGGTTTGGAACCTTTCCTAGGAACAATCACCAACCCAGTCTTGCGTAAAGGCTTGCGTGGATGGGCAGCATCTGCAACTATCTCAGCTCGAAGACCCATCCCTTCAACAGCCCTTCGAATCTCTTGTAACGCGGGTGAAGATACAGCAAGGCTCTTGGGCACGCTTCTCCCCTCAGCCCTGGTCTTTGTCGAATCAAAGTACACCGGCCATACAATGATTTTGTCTTTCTTTCTCATCACTATACCCGAGGTCGTAACCGAGTCTTGAACACTTAATAGTTATGGTTATCACCGGCAGTTTCAAAGTCTGAATAAGGCGAACCGCATAATGATACAGAATCATTAGTTAAAATCAAGATTTTTGAGGCTCTTTTTCAGAAAGCCTTAAATAACTCGGTTTATTTGGAAACTTGTTTTGTGAGGGGAAAATCGAATTTTGCAGAGAATCGGCCGAGTTCTTCATGTCAGCACGACTAAGAACATTATTCTCAAGGCAGAAACTCTCCCTCGAATTGGCGATGAAGTTGTAGGCACAGACCTCAAATCGGTAGGAACCGTCTCTGATATATTTGGACCAATCTCTTCCCCTTACATATCAGTCAAAGCCAATCTTGAGGGTTCTCAGCGTCTCGTTGGTCAAGTTTTGTACAACTTTCCATCGTCAAAACGCAGAAAGAGAACAGGAAGGAAGAATAAGTGAGTAAAGAACTTCCCAAACAGTCTTTAAAAGTTCGACAGTGTCCGGAATGTGGAAGCACCCGACTCATGCGGGATCCTGAGCGTGCGGAGATCGTATGTATGGGGTGTGGATTCGTGATCGCCACTAAACTTGCAGATCGAGGCCCAGAATGGCGTGCTTTCGATCACGAGCAACGCGCCAAGAGAACCCGAGTTGGAGCTCCTCTAACCTATACGATTCACGATAAGGGACTTTCCACCATGATTGACTGGCACGACCGCGACATTTATGGAAAAAGGCTTTCTCCAGGACAGAAAGCGCAGATTTACAGGCTTAGAAAGTGGCAGAGGCGCATTCGAGTTTCAGATGCCACAGAGCGAAATCTTGCCTTCGCGTTGTCTGAGATCTCCAAGATAGCCAACGGTCTCAGCCTGCCCAAAAACATCCTTGAAACTGCCTCCGTCATATATCGAAAGGCTGTCAAAGAACGCCTCATCCGGGGAAGGTCCATCCAAGGTGTGACAGCGGCCGCTATTTATGTGGCTTGTAGACAATGCGGGCTTGCACGAACCCTTGAGGAGGTTGCCCAGGCTTCTAACATCAGTAAGAAAGAGGTTGGACGCAGCTACAGGTTTCTGGTCAAAGAACTAGACTATTTTATTCCTCCCTTGAAACCCAGTCAATACATAACTAAATTCTCAAATCAGCTTACCATGCAAGGCAAGGTCGAGGAAATCGCCCACAAAATCCTTGGAACAGCAAAAAACCTCAAGCTTACGTCGGGTAGAGGCCCCACAGGCATAGCCGCAGCCGCAAGCTACATTGCGTCTGTCCTCACAGGAGAACGAAAAACGCAAAGGGAAATAGCCGAAATCGCCCAAGTGACCGAAGTCACCATTAGGAATCGGTATAAGGAGCTGGTCGAGCGTCTTCTTTTCGTTGTCTCTATCTAATAATCATCTAGATTTTGGCAGTCTTTACGCACGCAAAGCCAGTTAGACTGTCGGAGTTTGTGACATGACGAAAACTGAAGTCCAGCCACTTCGAATGGATAACATCCACGATGAAATAATTTGCTGCGTTGGAAAACGAATGTTCAGCACTCCAACTCCAGAGTTTGCTAAAGGAATCGAGTATAAACACGCTTGGCTCCGAAACCAGATTGAGAGATATGGTGAAGCTGGAAAAATCGCTTACAAGGATACCGAACCAGTTGGCTTTTTAGAGTTCGTACCGGGAAAGATTGCCCCAATGATCTTCCGTGAAAAAAACTCCTGTGTGTACGTTGATTGTTATTACGTTCTTAGAAACGAGCAAAACACGGGCGTCGGCTCAGCCCTCGTTAAATCAGCAGTTGAAGAGTTCTCCAAAGGGCACCCTTGGTTTGGAGGCAAACCAGCTGACTCTATAAAGTTACTTGCCTACGAGGGGCTCCTGTGGAAGAATGCGGCCCCATTCTATAAACTAGGATTCAAAACTGAACTGAAATGGACACACACCGGAGAAAAGAGTAAATGGATTCCAGTCTTGCTCACCTTTGACCTTAAGCCTCAGAGACGAGAGGCCAAAGAGATTACAGTGAGACTGCCTATCCAGAAGAGCTTACCCCTCATAGTCAAGGTTTTTAGAAGCACTCCATGTCCATATGGATCGCCGGATTTTCCCGAAGTGAAGCAAACCGTTAAGAAGTTTGGGAAGAAGGTTAAGCTTGAGATCCTTGATTTGTGGGAGAAGCCGGAGTTAGTTGACGTTTATGGGCCCAATCCAGGTACAGTTGTGAATGATCAGTTGGTCTTTGCTTCCCCTGATGAATATAAAGCCAAACTCGAAAGCACGATTAAAGAGCAACTTCAGAAACTTGCGAAAGGGAACCAATTGTGACATAGGGAAGACTTGCCGAAGCCTACCTCTCAACGACGATACAAATGCATTTTAGAGTAGAATTCTAATTAGTGTAGAGGCCCTACGTTGGCTACGTGTCCTCGATGTGGCACTGAAGTTTTCAGCCTAGTCAAGAGCTGGTCTATGACTGGCAAGCCCAGTAAGACTGGGGAGAGACTGAAGCTCACTATAGGGCTCTATGAGTGTCCTGAATGCGGGAAGAAGTTCAGGGTCGCTCTCGAAAAGGAGAAGATATCAATCAAGGAGATGGCAGAAAGAATCCAAGGAATAGAGGAAGGGCTTAGGCAAACTTTGAGAACCTTAAGGGAAAAAATCGAAACCTTGGAAAGAGAGAAAGCTGACCTTTTGAAAGAGATTGAAGAGCTCAAAAAAGCCGCTGAGGAGAAGGCGGAGGCTTTGGAAGGCGAAGTGGCTATGCTTAGGAGAGAAGCCAGAGAGCTCAAGGATCTATTGGAGCACCCTACGACTACTTAGCTCGATTCAAAGCGCATTCTGAGCATGTTTGCTCATTCGTATTCAATGAATAACGTTCAAAAGAGATACAACTATGGCTATGGTCCACAGAAGAAGACCTATGATTACCATGATTTTTCCCTCTTGTCGATAGCGCTTCCTTTCCTCAGGCGATAGTCTCTTGAATATCCGTTTCTGATCCAACATGCTTGGACCAGGATAGGGATATCTTTGATCAATTGCGGAATGATCGTTCTTCCTATAGTAGATTAAAGAGAGAAGCCATTGGACGCCACCTAAAAACACTAGAAAAACTCCCTCATACACAAGAACGACAGGAGAAAGAATGTTCAATATCCACAGAATAGGCATAACGGATAAACTTGCAACTGCAACGTACCCAGAAACCTTCACCACAAACTTAATCCAACTGACATTTCGCTTGAGAAGCGACCTCATCCAATCTCACTGATAAAAGGGGTTGTCAGAACATATAGGGTTTGCTCGAACTCAAAACCGGTAACATTTCTGCAGTTAGAAATCTGACTAAACTCCAAAACTGAAACCTTGTAGAGACCAAAAAAAAGAAGGAGTGGAGGCGACCATCGAGAAAATGGCAAGAAAAGTAGACATTTCTCGGCTTATGAACCTTATTTCAGCTACGGTAATATTGCTAAACTGCACCGTTGAGACGATGATGAGTGGAGCATGTAGGCGTGGCAACTATTCCCTTTCAGAAACATAGCGTCCTCTTTTCTCGATCTCTGTAATCTTTTCTATTACCTTCTTTGCGATTCTAGTTCCGATAGTTTCAACGTAACCTTGTATAACCGCTTCGAAACATTCCTTTGCGTACCTGTAATGTGTGCTTTGGAAAGCCCTCTTCATGAGGTGTAGGTCAACTCCTTGGGCTTCGAGTTCTGTTGATTGTTCACTCAAGCCGAAGTCGACGAAAACTACCTTACCATGCGGTGTACGAATCATGTTCGAGGTTGTGAGATCACCATGGATAATCTCATGATTGTGGAGGCGACCTATTAACGTGCCGATGTGATGACATAAATGAAGTTTCTCTTTCAATGGAAGACCGCCCAGAACTTGCTTGACTTGTCTTCCCTCGACGAACTCCATAATTATGGTTGCCTCTGCCACGTCTACCATGAAGATGGTGGGCGTCGGAACTCCCGCCTCTTTGGCCCGATGAATGGCTTGGGGTTCATGGATGGTTCGCTGAGAGCGTATCTGCTCATCCAGCTCGGGTATGCGATATTTTTTCGGTAACCGTCTTTTCATGATTACTTGACGGTCGTGCCACTCCTCACAGTATAGATTAGCTTCTGCGCCTTTTTTGATGAGCACGGTTAGTCCTCAATCCACGGTACGTTGACCTCGTCTAGTCGCCACTTCAACTTCACGAAACTTTTCTCGATTGGAACGGTCATGCCATGCTGATAGGTAAGAATTCCAGTCCAAGCGATCATGGCGCCGTTGTCCAGTGCGTATTGCTTTGGAACCGTGCAGAATCGGGCGTCATGCTCTTCCGCGATGAGTTTAAGCATGGACTGCAGCCGCTTATTGGCTGCTACTCCTCCGGTTAAAAGAGCCTCGGGCTTCTCAGTATGAGCCAGGGCCCTCTCCGTCACCTCAGTTAGCATGGAGAACGCTACTTCCTGAAGACTTAAGCACACGTCTTCGAGACGATACTTCCCCTCGTGGAGCAACTGAACCGCCGCTGTGAGGAGTCCACTGAATGACAAGTCCATACCCTTCACGATATACGGGAGGGAAATAAGAGTCTCTCCACGACTGGCCCACTCTTCAACCATAGCGCCTAAAGGCTTCGCGCCAGTTTGGCGTAATCCTGCCTCTCGTGCGAAAACATCCAAGCAGTTTCCCACCGCAATGTCCAAGGTCTCGCCGAAGACGCGATATCTACCCGCCTCAAAGGCGGAGACTATCGTATTTCCTCCTGAGACATAGAGCGTTAGGGGGTCTACTGCTCCAGTCACAAGTCTGCCTATCTCAATATGCGCAACGCTGTGGTTTACTCCCACTAAAGGAACGCGCAAGTATGAAGCCAGGGCACGCGCAGCTGTTGCGCCAGTGCGGAGACAGGGCCCCATTCCCGGACCTTGAGAGAAGGCAACCACATCGATATCACGAGGTTTTAGGCCCGCTCTTTCAAAAGCCTCGGCCAAGACTTTTCCAGCGACTTCCACGTGATGCCTGGCTGCTTCACGCGGATGAATTCCACCTTTCTCCGGTATGTATGCGCTGATCACGTTGGCGAGCACTTTTCTGTCGAAGGAGACAATTCCAACGCTGAAATCGTCGGCTGTAGATTCGATGCCTAGGCAATACGAAGCGCTTGACTTAGATGTTTGCAACGTTTTGAAGCCCGCCTGCATTGTTGTTATGCGCCTAAACCTCCATCCTTTTGACACACACATTTTTATCTTTTAAATTGCTTATTATTAAGGAGGTCTTCGAGGAACAGATAGGCATGCCGAGGCACAACGATCTAGAACATAAGGCCCTACAACTTATCGTCAATACCGGAAATCATGGTGTACTCCAATCTGAAATGTGGCGCAAACTGGACGCCAGTAGCAGAGAGGGTTCTCGAATCGCCCTAAAACTGGAAAACAAGGGGTTGATTCAACGAGAACGCGAACTCTTCGGAGGAAGATGGACGTTTCGCCTGTACCCGAAGAGACAGCCAGCATCAATCGACTCAATCACCAACTGCCCCTGCCTTATGTGCCCCGACGATTCCCGATGTGGACCATGGAGCTCTACTTCTCCAAACACCTGCGAAAAACTGACTCAATGGATTCTGGGCCTGGCGGAAAAGGAAATGAATCCCTCTGGTGACAGCTAGTTTTGCCGAAGGCATGGATAAAAGAACGCCATAAAGAACACTATTATCGAAAAGCAAAGGAAGAAAAATATCGATCGCGCGCAGCCTACAAGCTTCTGCAGGCAGTGAAAAAGTATGCATTTATTAAGTCTGGCAATGTAGTTGTGGACTTAGGCGCGGCTCCAGGTGGTTGGATTCAGGTATCTCGAGACTTAGTTGGCAACGACGGCTTCGTGCTTGGAACAGACATCAAGCGCATCAAACCCATCAATCGGTCTAACGTTCGTACCATCATGGGAGACATCTCTGACCCACAAACCGTCAAACAGATCAAGAAACTCTTACCGCGCTCGGCGGATACCGTGATTTCAGATGTGTCCCCAAACGTTTCCGGGATTTGGGAACTCGATCATGCACGCCAAATCGATCTCGCAAGAAAATCCCTACAGATTGCTACATCC
>CAYGAE010000030.1:0-2613 GCA_964347855.1 uncultured Candidatus Bathyarchaeia archaeon | reverse complement strand
GTGTTGACGGCCGTCCGCGTAACTCTGAGCAATCATATCTCATTTCAACTTTTGTCGTCATTCGGCCAAGTAAATGATTGCTAAAACTACTGAAATAAAGGTTACGGGAACTACTTTCTAAAAGGTGTTATAAACCGAAAAGATAATCCTTCTATGGGAACTCTCGTCGGTGAGTTGTTTGAAGGTAATCGCGGCAGATTCTGGGGCAGCCATACTCAACGAAAGCTTTGAACCATTATTCGTTGTGGCCACGGTCGCAGTGTTAGTAGAACCACCGTACCAAAAGCCCAGCCTCTGCCGGGCTAACCCCATTTTTGCGAACGTGAACCAAGGGTACCTTTTGGTAGTTAACGAACTTGAACTGTGCAGTAAACTCTTGAAGGAAGCAAAGGTTGACGTCGTTCATCTGGACATAACACTGGGAGGACTAAGCGTAGAGGAACTCTCTGTGGCGAACCTGTCGCGAATCAGAGTCTCAAGTAGGGCACGAAAACAGGTTCTCAAGATTCTGCCAAAGATTAGAAAACTCGCATCAGACATAAAGCGGCTCTACAACATTGAAGTCTTGGCTATAGGAAAAGACAGCATCCCAGTGAGAATAGCGGAATTAATGTCAGGCGCTCATGCAATCCTCTACGCTGCAGAGAAGGCGATCAGAGAGAAACAGAAGATCAGGCTTGGCCTACCGATAAAGTGTCAAGCGAACTTCCATAGCGAGAGCATCACCTTGCAGTCTCTAGCCCCAGCCGAACAAGACATCGCAGGCCATGTTAGAGATGAACAGAAGATTTTAGACAGAGTTCAAATCCTGGAGATGCCCAACCCTTGCGCTCGAGGATTCAGAGCCCTAGAAATAACTCCTAAGGCTTGACGAATGCCTTTGCTCTCACTCTTTCTTTATCTTCACCACTCCGAGGCTGATGTCGAGTGCCTTTGCACTGTCAGTGATCTCTCCCAGACTTACGATGTCTACTCCAGTATCGGCAAATTCAAGCACGTTTTCTTCCGTTATCCCACCGCTCGCTTCGATGAGGATCCCTTCTCGCAGTCCTTCTTTCTCAAGTAACACCATTGCTTCTCTAATCTCTTCAGGAGAGAAGTTGTCAAGCATCACTATGTCAGCACCAGTCTCTGCAGCCTTTAATGCGTCGGCGGTGTTCGAGACCTCGATCTCGATCTTTTTGGAGAATGACACTGTGCCTGTAACCTTCTTCAAGATTTCGCTGAGGTCTCCGATGACTGTCAAATGGTTATCCTTTATGAGGACAAGGTCATCCAAGTGGAAGCGGTGGGTGTCGCCTCCGCCGAGTGCTACTGCCTTCTTGTCAAAATATGAGAGTCCTGGAGCGACCTTTCTTGTGCAGGCTACTCGCGTCTTGTATCCGGCGTGCCCGACTTTGTTGACAACTCGGTTGGTTTTGGTGGCTATGCCACTCATCCTTGAGAGAAGGTTGAGAAGTGTTCTTTCGATGGAGAGTAGTGTCTGAGCGTTTCCCACAATCTTTAGTATGACTCTTTTTCTGTCGATTTTGGAGCCGTCTGCCACAAGGGCACTGGCCTGAAACCCTACGCTTTCCAGAAACGTGCGGGCTTCTTCAATCCCTGCTATTATTCCCGATTCTTTTGCGATGATTTCAGCCTCAACTGTTATTGAGGGCGGAATCGTCAAAGCGGTGGTTATGTCGCCTTGTCCGATGTCTTCTTCCAAAAACTTGCGAATCTTTTCCACTAAAACTTTCTGTGGGAGAAACGTTGTGTACTCCTCCTTAAGTTACTTCCAGAACTTCTCCTATTAGAGCTCTTTCCGTTTTATATTGCCTTTCGGTGATGCTTCCTCAAAGATTATTGCTTGGAATTTGTAGATTTTGGTTCCGTTCAAGAGCCAGCAGTCTGGTGGCAATCCGGCTTTGATGCAGCATTGGCAGAGGAATTGCTCCTCGTCCCAGCTCCATTCGATCGGTACTTGGGGAAGAAGAAGTCCTTTGTTGTATCCCCTCTCGACAATTAATCCGTCTTTTCCGACTACAATTTTTGTAGGATATCCGGTGGGCTTCTCCACCTCAACGAGTTCTGGGGGGGTGAGGATGCTCACTTCAAAGACTATGTAGTTGAGCTCGTCCAGAGAGATGGATGGAAAACGGGGATCTTGGGTTGCCGAGTTTACGGCGGATTCCATCACAGCATGCGCTAGTGGCGCCGTTGGGTAGGGAAAACCTATACAACCCCTCAGTTCCTTTTTCCCGTGTCTCACACTGCTAAGCGTCACAAAAACCCCACATTTCTTCATTAATTTCGACGACACATCTTTAGGAGCAGGTGGCCTTTCTCCATCTTTCAGATAGGTCTCTACTGCTTTTCGGGCGATTCTTACGAGGAACTGTCCCTCTTCACGGTTTAACTCAAACGGCACGTTGATTCGCCTCTAGTTTCAGTAGAACTTTGCGAAACTGAGTAAACATCAAGCAGTAGATTAAGCTTATTATTCTTCTACTGAAAATAGGCTCAAAATCATCTTAGGCACGTTAGAGGGCGAGAAAGAAAGACGCGTGACTATTCTATCGCGTCAAAACTTGATGGACTCTTCCTGTACTCCTTCTTTGGTGATTGTGAGGA
>CAYGAE010000029.1:5985-17227 GCA_964347855.1 uncultured Candidatus Bathyarchaeia archaeon | reverse complement strand
TGAGATGGAAGCCTGGAACGCAGCGAGAAACGCGTTAGAATGCGTGTTGGAAGCAGTTCAAGGTGAAAGCATCGTTATAGTTTGTGACGATGAGAAAGGAGACATCGGAAAAGCCTTCGCTGATGGTGCTTTAGCGCTTGGGCTTTGGACGAGACTGGTAATAATTGAAACATCTGAAGAAACACGAAGAGAGATTCCGCCGCAACTCTTGGAAGTTCTAACGGAGCAGAAACCCGATGTTTACGTTAATCTCATGCGCGAAAGTAGAGAAGAAACTCCGTTTAGAATACAGATCATCAGGCTGCAGAGACGGGACCTCAGATCTCGTTTGGGCCATTGTCCTGGAGTAACCATGGACATGCTCACTGATGGAGCGTTGGCTCTGACATCCGCGGAACACCGAAAGATGCAAGGGTTCGCTGACAAATTGATACTTGCTTTAGATGGGGCTGTCAAGGTTGAGATAAGCAACCCAGCGGGGACCAGTATATCCCTAGAGGTTCAAGGAAGAGAATTCTTCACAGACACCAAATATGACTGGAGATTACGCAAGTGGATGAACCTGCCCACCGGAGAAGTCATTGTAGCCCCTTTGGAGAACTCTTTAAATGGCAGACTGGTTTGCGACCTGGCAATCGGAGGAATCGGACCGATAAAAACCCAAGTGACAGTAGTTGTCAAGAGCGGTAAAGCTCGAGAAGTCACTTCTGAGGATGAAGAAGTTCTCAAAAAGGTTCGAGATACATTCGACACTGATGAATGGTCCAACATAGTAGGAGAATTTGCCTTTGGTATAAACCCGAAAGCGAAACTTGTGCCAGAATTCCTTGAAGATGAAAAAATCTTGGGAACCACACATATAGCCTTTGGCCACAACTTAGATATGCCGGGCGGCAGAAACGCGTCCGAAAACCACATAGATCTGCTCATCTCAGAACCGACCGTGAAAATAATAAGAGACGATGGATCGACGACCGTTGTTTTGGAGAAGGGGCAGTTCAAAGTTTAGTCCAAAGAAACAAGTCTTGTCGGCGCTATGGAAGGCCTTGAATTTCGAGGTTAATCATAACCTTGCGATGGAGAGATATGCGATGAGCGAGCTGAGTCAGAAGAGCGAGAAATTACCGCTATGGGAGGGTTACAAAGTGATCGACCACGTGACGATTTTCAAGAGCGAAAAGTGGTGGGAAGCAATAGCGATAATAGAATCTTATGGAAAACGTTCAATTGTTATGTACATGTGGCAGTTTCGAGACGGCAACTGGAAGAGGAAACACAAATTTCAGCTACGAAACGTCGATGAGTGGAATAAGGTGAAGGAAGCCGTAGAGAAACTCGTTCCCAAACTTCATAGTTGAGAGAAGCGCGGAACCACGTTTTCTATTGACTTCTCAAGATGCTTGTCACAAGGTTTGAATTTGGTCATCTAAACTGTGGATGAATTCTGTTCAGATATTCAAATGCGAATCTTAACCATTTGCAGGTATTTGTTCAGAATCGGGTCAGAACTTCACTGAACGAACTCCAAGTGAACATCAAGCGTTTCGCTCTTCAGCATTTTGGCTTTTGCTTTTCCTGAACTTTTCGTTGTTCCTGAATGATGACTGATCTAAGATCAAAAATGAGGTTTTTTCATTAATCAGTAGCATGTTCATGTTTGATAATTAGTTTGCTCCACTAAACTGTGATATTTAAAAGGTTTCTTGGAAGAAAAACTGAAAACAGGCTGATTTTGACAACTAGCAATATATCTAAATGTTAACAAAAGTTATTTCATAATTTCATGCTAGCATGCACCGTGGTATGCAAATTTGATTTCGTGGAAGTATTCTTTTGAGGAAATAAGCAAAGATTTGGACCTAGCGAAGAAAAAGAAGCAGGCTTTGGAAGATCTGTTCAACGCAGCGAAGATCTCGGAATCCACCTACCAATCGCTTAACAGCGACATCAGTAACACCATCTCAGAGATCGAGAAAAGACAGAAAGCTTTAGCGGAGAAGATGACATCCAAGCTCACCGTACTCGAACAACAGATCAACACATTAGAAGTCTTTCTTGCAAACTCGGAGATTCAACACGTTGCTGGAGAAATTGACGACGAGCTACATGAACGAGAAAGCAACGCCTTCAGTCTTGGACTTGACGCGCTCAGACAGCAACTAGACGGCATCAAGGGTATCGCCAGTGATATTATGCCTGAGATCACGGAGCCTACTCCTTCATCAGAGCCAGGAGAGACTGTCGAAGCCGAAGCGCCCCCAACTGAAGAAACAGCTGAGATGCCCGTGGAAACTCCAGTAGAAGAGGCGCCAGTTGAAGTGGCAGAAGAGACTGAAGCAGTCTCTGAAGAAGTTCCCGTTGAAGAACCGACTGAAACCCCTATAGAAGAGGCGCCGGTTCAGGAAAGCGTTGAGACCCCACCAGAAATGCCCACAGAAGAGCCCGAAGAGCAGATCGTTTCGCCCGAAGAAGCCGTTGAAGAACCTGAGGCCACTCAGGAACCCGCTGTTGAAGGAGAAGTAGAGGAAACTTCACCAGAAGAAGAGATGGAGACGCCAACAGAAGAAGTTTCTTCCGACGATGTAGAGGAGGAACCAACAGAAGAAGAAACAGAGTGGTAGCCTTCAACAACTTTCCTTTTTTTGTTAAATTATAATTTAAGACTCGCAGGATTACTCTTTTTTGGCGAATGCCCTAGCTTTGCTTCGCCTAACTTCTGTTGAACAGGATGTCGATGTCTAAGTCTCACTTGGGCTTGACTATTGCGGGCGCTCCCACATCAACCGCGAGGCCTTCCATACTCAATGTTAGAGAGTTCCTGAGGGTTTGTCAGGTTTTCCTCTTGCCTCCACAGTGGGGGCAATTGTCGTATGTTTCGTCATAGAGGTTGCTGCAGTAAGGACACCGAATCTTGACGATTTGTCGAATGACCTCCCTTTCCCGAATCCCAGATGCTCCTTCCGGTGGTTGCGTTTTCTGCGGCTTTCTTAGTATCCTTGCGAAACTAACTATTGCAGATAAACCGATGATGACAAGAACTATGACAAAGACCAGTGTAAACAGCGCGAAAGGCATAATGTCAATCATGTCTATCCATCACAAAATGGAATGAGAAGCTTTCTAAATCTTTTCCTTGGACTCACTTTCATTGCTATAACTTAATTAATACCATTCGCGAATAAGATAGAAAAACGCCTGTAAGGTTGCGAATGGTCGAATGATACCTTACTCAATCGCCACAGGTCTAAGGCAGAACTTAACAAATTGTACCTCTTGAGATGATGAAAAATGCCCATTCAAAAAGGAGATTTCATCCTCGTAGATTACGTAGGCACGGTCAAGGAAACAGGCGACGTCTTCGACACCACAAAGGAAGAAGTGGCAAGAAATCAAAAACTGTACAAAGAAGGCGAAATCTACGAGCCTAAACTGGTTGTTGTCGGCGAAGCATGGGTATTAAAGGCCTTAGATGAAGGCCTACTTAATCTCAAGGTGAAGAAAACTGGCTCAGTCGAAATACCACCTCAGAAGGCATTTGGACCCCGCGACCCAGAGAAAGTCAGGTTAGTTCCACTTCGGCGATTGACCGCCCGTGGAGTCACCCCGAAAATTGGGATGCGTATCGAGTACGACAAAAAGCTTGCCACAGTGAGGACGGTAGGATCCGGTAGGGTTCAGTTAGATTTTAATCCTCCACTAGCCGGAAAAACCTTGGTTTACGAAGTTGCCATTAAAAAGAAGCTTGAAACAAAGCCAGAAAAGATCGCGGCTCTTATTCATCGAAGAATACCCACAGTTGACGTGGAGAAGTTTGACTTTAAGGTGAGAAAGGCCAGTATTGTAATACACGTGCCTGACGAGGCGTTTTACTTAGAAGGCCTCCAGCTTGCAAAGAGAGGTCTTGCCACAGACATTCAAAAGTTCTTTCCAGAAGCAACGAAAGTGACGTTTATCGAGGAGTACGCAGCTAAACCAGCCTCTAAAACGAAAAAATAAAACCTAATTTAACTTGCCCCCAAAGGTATAATAGGGAGAAGCCTAAGCCACAGAATCTACATCTTTCTGAGAAATGAGACTATAGCCTAAGATAGCCTCAAGTACATGCTCACTCACACCATTCCCAAACAAAGCAAGAGATTGATGAAAGCAATTCCTTATGAGATCAAGATAAGAGCCTGATTCAGATTTTTCCCGTTCGTTCGGATCAAGAAAAAGAGCAACAAAATCACATGGAATTAACTCAAGACATGTCTCGCAATCTTCCTCCAGTTTTCCACCTTTCAACCGCAAGCATGCCATAAAGAGAGAGAAACACATCTTACACCTTTGACAGATTCCCATAGTTGGTGGAAATTTGAGAACACTCTCTCTACCCACGCGGATTCCCCTATACTAACTATTTTGGCAAAATGAGAGATAAATCTTTGGCAAAAAGAAAAGGAATGAGAACGAAGAAAGATGCCTGCGGTTTTCTACTTAGAGAGATAGACGGCCAAACTGATCGTTGAGCTTCTTTTTTAATCTATAACGCCGGTTGCTTCCGCGAGTTTCATTGCAGAATCATAATCTAACTTGCTTTCCTCTAAGATTGTATATCGTTCAGGACGAATGGTGCACGCCTGCACTAAAGCCTGTACGATGGATTCAGGGTCAATTCCGAGTTCTTTGGCGGTGGTGGGAGCTCCCACTTCATGCAACGTTTCTTTGATCTGTTTCCAGTCGATTTTGTGGAGGTAGGCCATCATTGTGGAACCTACGCCACACTGTTCCCCATGCATAGCGGGCTTGGTAGCTATGAGGTCCAAGGCATGGCTGAACAAATGCTCGGATCCGCTGCAGGGCTTGCTGCTTTCAGCAATGCTCATCGCAACACCGCAACTTATCAACGCTTCCAACAGAACACGAAGACCCCCTTCTTTCCCAGGTTTGATCATATTCGCATTCTTCACCATGAGCCGAGCACTCATCAAAGCTAAACTCGCAGCATATTCACCATAATAATCACCCTTTGCGTCATGGGCTAGTTTCCAATCACGAATCGCCGTGAATTTTGACACAACGTCTGCACAGCCGCTCGCAGTGAAACGATAGTCTGATTGAATGATGACACTTGTGTCTGCAACAATGGCCATAGGAGCGTGAGCCATCATAGAGTAGGGTTTGCCCAAGCCTTTGAGAGAGACCACTGGACTCGCGATTCCGTCATGGGAAGCCGTGGTGGGGATACTTATGAATGGAACGCTTTGACGTGCGGAGCTTAGCTTTGCAACATCGATTTTGGTTCCTCCGCCAACTCCAAGCACAATCTGTGGTTTCAAATCCTTTATCTTCTCCTCAACGGCTTTAACATCCCAAAGCGTAGAAGAAGCCACCATTATGTGGTCAACATCGATTCCGTTGTCTTCAAGTATACTAACGACTTTTTTCCCGGCGACACGCTGAGTTTTGGGGCCTGTAACTACAAAGGCTGATTTGGAAAACCCCAGCCTCTTGCAGATGTCGCCTATTAGAGATAACGTCTCGTTTCCCACAATGACCTCTCTTGGAAGCTGCATGCGATGTAATTTCATAGCGATCAGAGTCACGAGTTTCGGGTTTAATTCTCTATTAAGGTTCTTCGAAACGTTTTTAAATCCGTCGGTATTGAATAATAATCTCCTAACTTCTCCCGGTGACCATTGTGTGTGGCACTAAGTTTTCGGGGGAATCATTATGCGTGAAATAATCGATAAACTAGCTCTAAAAGGAACCACAACTGTGGGCGTAGTCTGCAAGGACGGCGTAATACTGTCTTCAGACACTCGCGTCACCATGGGATACTATGTTGCCCACAAGAAAGGAAAGAAGATATACCAAATAGATGACCACCTAGCCATGACCATTGCAGGCGTTGTCGCCGATGCCCAACGAACCGTCGATGTACTCAAGGTAAATGCGCAGCTCTACAAGCTAAACAACGGACGCCGAATGCCGGTGAGCTCAGCAGCCAGACTTATCGCAAACCTACTCTTCTCATCTCGGCTAGCCCCTATGGTAACCCGCGTCCTTGTTGGAGGAGTTGACGACACAGGATCTCACGTCTTCTCTGTAGATCCTTTAGGTAGTCTCACAGAAGAGAAATGCGTCGCCACTGGATCAGGCTCTCCAATAGCCTATGGAGTACTAGAAGACAAATACAAGGAGGGCTCCATGATCCACGACATTCTACCTGTGGTTGTGCGGGCGGTGGACTCTGCCATGAAGAGGGATACTGCAAGCGGAGACAGTTTTGACGTGACGGTCATTGATAGTAAAGGCTATCGGGAATTAGACGAGGAGACAAAGAAGAATATTCTTGGAAGCTCTTGAGGGAGCGACACAAAAGCGTGACAGTATCCGATAAAGGCAAACTGGAGATAAGTCAGCGTATATTGGAACACGTTCCCAAACAAGCAGAAGTCACCCGCATCGAATTTGAGGGCCCTGCTCTCGCGGTGTACACAAAAAAGCCAGAAATTCTCATTGAACAAAGCTACGTGGTCGCAGATATCGTCAACATGATTAGGAAAAGGATCGTTGTCCGTTCCGACCCTTCGGTTCGATCAGAAGAGAAGGAAGCGGAAAGACTCATACACAATATCGTTACTCAAGAAGCGGAAATCACTAATGTCAACTTCGACCCCAGTCTTGGTGAGGTCATCATAGAAGCTAAAAAGCCTGGTCTAGCTATCGGAAAAGATGGAACGATTCTACAAGAGATCATTAAACAGACTCGATGGAGACCCCGCATTCTAAGAAGCCCTCCAATTCCTTCAAAGATTATGGCTCACATGCGCCATTTTCTTCACGCGGAAAGTAAGGAGCGAGATAGAATACTTCGGACAATAGGTGAAAGGATTTTTAGACCTGCTTTTCACGGAGTCGGAGATGTTCGACTAACTGCGTTGGGGGGCTTTCGAGAAGTGGGAAGATCTGCAATACTCGTGCAAACCAGAGAGAGCAGTGTTCTGCTGGATTGCGGCATCAACCCGGGTTCCACTAATCCGTTAAATGCTTTCCCAAGACTTGACGCCCCTCAGTTTGACTTAGACACTCTAGACGCGGTGGTTATAAGCCACGCGCACCTGGACCACTGCGGCTTCCTCCCATTTCTATTCAAATACGGATACGACGGACCTGTGTACTCCTCTGCTCCCACCTCAACTCTCATGACTCTCCTTCAATTAGACTACCTTGACGTTTCAAGCAAGCAGGGACTGATGCCACCCTATGACCAAAAAGATGTACGAGACACTGTTTTGCATACGATTCCACTACGATACGGCGCCGTGACAGATATAGCACCTGACATTCGTCTGACCTTGCATAACGCAGGCCACATTCTTGGTTCATGCGTAGTTCATTTACACATCGGAGAGGGCTTGCATAACCTCGTCTATACGAGTGATTACAAGTATGAAAAAACCATGCTTCTTGAACCGGCTGTCACTATGTTTCCAAGAGTGGAGACCATAATTACCGAAAGTACATATGGATCTCCAAGAGACGTGATGCCTTCAAGAATGGAGGCTGAAGAAGGACTTACCTCTGTTGTGAATGACACTCTGGATCAGGGTGGTAAAGTTCTCATTCCAGTTCCAGCCGTAGGCAGAGCTCAAGAGATCATGTTAGTCATCGATGGGTATATGCGGCGAGGACTGATGAAAGAAGTCCCAGTGTTCATTGAGGGCATGATTTCTGAAGCAACGGCAATCCATACCGCTTATCCCGAATATTTGGCAAGAGGAGTGCGAAACAGCATTTTGCACGAGGGAATCAACCCGTTTCAATCAGATTACTTTACGATCGTAGAGCATCCCAGTGCTAGAGACGAAATCGTGGAGGGTGGCCAATGCATAATAATGGCAACATCAGGGATGCTGGAGGGCGGCCCAGTAATCGACTACTTCAAACGTTTGGCGTCAGACACACGCAACACTGTAATCTTCGTCAGCTACCAAATTGAAGGAACCTTGGGGAGTAGGATACAGAAAGGCTTGGCCGAAACTCCAATGATAAACAGCGAGGGAAAGATCTCAGTCACAAAGGTAAACCTCAACGTCAAATCAATCGAAGGATTTTCTGGACACTCAGACAGAAGGCAAATCTTCAATTATCTCCGCCGTATGAAACCGAAGCCTGAAAAAGTGATTGTGGGCCATGGCGAAAAGTCAAAATGCCTAAACGTAGCCAACATAGTCCGAAGAAAGTATAGAGTTGAAACCCTCGTACCAGAAATTCTAGAGACCATTAGGCTGCGGTAGGTGTTTTCTTCTCAGCAGTAGCGGTTTTTTCGCGCCAAATTCTTACTGAGGAGGGAGTAACGACTACACGCTCCTCGCCCAAACGCGCAATGTCTCCTCCAATGGATCCAATAAACTCACACAGTTCATTGACGGCTCGTTTAACGTCCTCAATGCTCTTTCTCGCCAGAGGGCTGACCTTGAGTATCAGGATGTTTCCTAACCCAACTTCCTTCTTCACAATGTCTACGTCATCCAGAGAGCGTAGAGGCATCGCTTTCAAGTAGGCCTTCGCAGGGAAGCCAACAGATTTGGAAGAAGCCTTTTTGGGCGCTTGCGACTCTTCAGTTTTCTTGGTTTTGCTGACCACGCTCTCGATCGCTCCTCACAATGTATCAAACGCCGAGCTTCGCTGTTAAGCTTTTAAGATGAGGTTTGACTTTAAACGTTTCCCCATGGAGACGTCTTAATTCCCTGTAAACTACCGTTTTGGTCTTCTAAGCCTCAAGAATTCCTAAAAGCTCCGTTAGACTTCCAATCACTACGTCTGACTTGACTTTCACAACCCCTTCCATAGGCTTCCTCTGTACAAGCACCGCCTTCATCCCGACATTCTTGGCGCCTCTAACGTCCACGCGTGGTGTATCACCAACGAAAACAGCGTCCGAGGCATCAACACCCAAGGCCTTCAACGCCCTCTCAAAGATTTCTGGACTAGGCTTGCGCCGGTTGACCTCTGCGGAAATCAAAACAACGTTGAAGAACTTTCTCAAATTGAACTTATCCAGTAATCTCCAAGCACATTCGGGGATGGCAAAATTCGAGACAGCCCCCAGCTTATGCTTCCCACGTAGTTTCTGCAAAACATCCAAGGCGTCATCATCCAAGCGTATATAGAGCATAAACTCATCCGCAAAAGCAGAGGTTGCCCCGACCACAACTGGGTGTGAAACCTTGAAATTATAGCCCAATCTAAGCAGTGTGCGAGAAACACGAACATTGAAATGCGGCTCCTCCAAGCTTTTCTCAACCTCAGCGTAGAGCTCATCTCGAACCTCAAAGTAAACACGGTTAAAATCCTCAAAGGAAACACTAACCCCTTTGGTACTCAAAAATTCGTGAAGCCTCCTTAAGGAAGGAGTATAAAAAGCCTCCCCTCCTTCAAGCATAAGCAAAGTGTCAAATAAGTCGAAAAGCACAGCCTTAACTCGCATCGTTGCAATCGTGAACCCATAGTCCACTCCAAGCATAAAAGCAGTTTTGCGGTAAAAGATTCAAAGCGCCTACTGTTTTTCTTCAATACAACTGGAAAGACAGAGTGCAAAGCTCAGATTTTCCTCAATGCATCCCAAATTTTGTCGCCTACATAATGGATTGTCTTCACTATCTTACCATGCTGAAGTCTCTTTGTAACCTGTGAATTGAATAGAGCGACACCGATGGCTAATGGTTTGTTGTGGTGTTCATCTGTGATGAGAAGAAAATCTTCTTCATCGAAATCTCCTTCGATACGGACGACTCCGGGAGCCATCACGTCAGCTCCGTTGCACACGTGCGGAACGGCGCCCATATCCACCACAACCTTGGGAAGAAAAGGAAATAACTTATCGAAGGCTAAGGTGGGGATAAGTCCCTCACCGGACGTCGCCAATAGGGGTTTCCCGTTAATGACGAAAACTTTGGAGTTTTGCGCTTCCGTTATTTCGATGCCCGGTTTTGACTCGAATAGTTGTTCAACCTCTACTTTGAGTCTTCCCGAGAAGTCGATGAGAAGCCTCTTTACGTCTTTTTCTTTTAGAAAGTGCCGTCGAGAGGCTCTGGGTACCATTTACTAGCATCCTTGTGCAATATCTTTAAATTATTAACGTTCGCACCTATAAAGACGAAGATTGATGGAACAACCGAGAGGGCAACGTATGAGCGAAATGACCACCAAAATCTTGGAGGAAAGCCTTGGAAAAACGGTTCTTGTGCGACTGAAGGGAGGAAAGAGTCTTCGAGGAAAGCTGAAGGGGTTTGACCAACATCTCAACTTGGTGCTGGAAGAGACAGAGGACACAACAGAATCGGAAAAGGTCAAGAAGTTAGGGCCAATTATCGTGCGAGGAGACAATGTGGTAATCATTTCCCCACCTCCCAGGTGAAGACCGTGGGAAAAATCAGCAAAGGTACGTCATCTTTTGGAAAACGTGCGGGGAAAACTCTTCACATCAGATGTAGACGATGCGGCAGAAGGGCCTACCACGTAAGGAAGAAACGCTGCTCAGCCTGTGGTTACGGAGAATCACCCACCATTAGGCGATACTCGTGGCAGACAAAGAATCTTGGCGGAGAACGGCTGCGTTAACTCTGGTTTTGCTGGGCATATGACAAAACATATTTAAGACAAAAACTTCTCGATAGAAAAGCGCTTTGAGGAAGAGCAGCGATGGTAAGAAAGGCACGTATAAAATTAACTAGTACAGACTACCAGAAGCTGGAAGGCGTATGTACGGAACTGAAGACCATCGCTGAAAGAACAGGCGTCAAGATGACCGGGCCGATTTCCTTGCCCACCAAGCGGCTTCATGTTCCAGTTCGGAAAACTCCTTGCGGTCAAGGAACCGCCACTTGGGATAGGTGGGAGATGCGCATCCATAAACGTCTCATCGACATTGATGCGGAAGAGCGTGTCATGAGGCGAATTATGAGGATTCGTGTTCCGGAAGAAGTGTTTGTCAGTATCGAACTGATGTAATTGTGCACATGCCCAGAAGGATCCGTGTTGTGCGAGGGTTTTAGATACGAAAGTTTTGGGTAGTCATAAGGTTAGAAGGTAACAATCGTCATCGTAATGGACATGATGAATGTTGCGGCCCAGACTAGTCTGTTCCAGTGAAAGACTTTCATTCCGTCCATGATTGCGAATGGAAGGAGATTGAAGAGGGCTATCCAAGCGTTGAAGGCAGCACTTAGCAGTGCAACATCTGCCATCTGTTGGC
>CAYGAE010000029.1:0-5885 GCA_964347855.1 uncultured Candidatus Bathyarchaeia archaeon | reverse complement strand
GCTATCCAAGCGTTGAAGGCAGCACTTAGCAGTGCAACATCTGCCATCTGTTGGCTTATTGGATATACCAGGAAGGATAGAGAGACGAAGGAGAGTAGGAGGTTTGTGAAGGGTCCTGCGAGGGCAGTTTTTCCAGCGGTCTCTTTGCTCATGGGGCCTGCGATGAGGACTGCTCCTGGAGAGATTAATTTGATTGGAGAGAATATGGAAAGCAGTGTGATGAAGGCGCCGAACATCGTTAGGCGGAATTCTGCCCAGAGGCCATAGCGTTGCGCGACAACTTTGTGGGCGAGTTCGTGGAGGAGATATACTGATGTGAAAACAACGGCTACGCTGATAATAATCTCCGCTCCTCCGATTTGAAAGGCTCCAATGCCAATCACTGGTAGGAACATTGATAAGCCTACGCCGATGACTAGGAGCGTGCTGACGGTTAGGTGTTTGAGTTCAGTTGGGCTGAACCAGAAGATCCTAGTTTTTAGTTTTGGTGCATAAGAGACCGTGTATTTATAGGAGTTTGTTTCTGGTTTTCTGTCTACGGTGAACGTTGGGGTTTCCTTTCGTGGAGCGATTGCTTTCCAGTGTTCGGGGCAGTTGTGGTTCTCTGGCAGTCTGTGTTGGGGGCAGTAGTATTGGTTACAGAATTGGCATTTGAAGGGCAGTGTGACTTCTTCGCCGCATTTTTGACATTTGGTCGTCTGTTTCAGCTTCCTTTTGTATGATTGAGGAGAGAATGTGTCTGTTTGTGGTTTATTATTGTTTAGTTGTCGGTGGGAGTGCATGAGAGATTAGTCTAGGTCATAGGTATCCCGCAAACAGGAGCCACATAGTTGGATTAGATCAATCAGGGTTTGAAAGCCTAATCTTTAATAGCGGTACGATTTCTTTGATTTGTAGTTGCCGGGATGGCAGAGTGGACTATTGCGCAGGCCTTGAGACTGTGGCTGGAGAGCCTGTGGACCTGCTGGTCCGCATGGGTTCAAATCCCATTCCCGGCGCCAAATCACACAGACTCCATTAGATCATTGGCTATGCACGAACTAATCATTGTGCGAGTTCTCTAACCTTCTCCAGGTTCTCCACATCGGTTCTTCGTTCGTCTATGGGAGTTTCTAGAATCAAGGGTAGCTGTCCAAGTCTGCTCCTCAATATGTTTCTGAATCCTCTCTCTCCGATCTTTCCCATTCCAATGTGTTCGTGTCGATCCATTCTTGAACCGAGGCTTCCCTTGGAATCGTTCAGATGAACAAGCTTGAGTTTTGCAAGGCCTATGACCTCATCGAATCTTTGCAACGCACGTTCAACAGCCCCTCGTGAACCCAGGTCATAGCCAGTAGCGAAGGCATGACATGTGTCGAAGCATACGCCGACACGTTCTCCATCCGTAATTCGCGAAACGATATATTCGATGTCTTCAAGCGAGGAACCCATGCTATGCTTCGTCCCTGCCATGTTCTCTAGAAGAAGAACTACATCGTTCTCCACTGCTGGAAAAGATTTGTTGACCGCGTCTATAATTCGCTTGAATCCCTTTATCTTCCCATGTCCCAGATGACTGCCCAGATGAGTGACGACGTAGGGAACATTCAACTCGTCTGCTCTACGCAACTCATCCTTAAGAACCCCAATGGACTTCTGATAAACATCCTCTTTCGGAGAAGCGAGATTCAATAGATACGGCGTGTGAATAAAGACTGGCCATATCCCACTCGCCCTCAGCTTGCCCTTAAAATTCTCAGTCTCCATCAATTCTAGAGTTCTGGAGAGCCAGCCGCGAGGATTCCGAGAAAAAATCTGCAATGTATTGCAGCTCTTCTCCACAGCCCTGTCAACAGCTCTATCAATTGACCCTGTAATCGATAAATGAAGCCCCAGCTTCATCCTTCGTCACCGATTTGCCCGCCTTAAGTGCTGCTTCGTCCATCTTTCGCGCGTGCAAAAAGATTTGGTTGTGTAACAGGTTCTATTGTGTAGCAGAGTGATACCAATTGATTATATATTCTGGCAGCTTCAGCCCCCTTTCACTCAGCCGTTCAGCCAACCTGACTGGCAGGGGGCTCAAAACGTACGCTGCTCGCATATAGAATCTTCTAGGCTGACCTAACTTTACTTTCTCTCCCAAGATTATTTGGAAGTCTGACTTTTCGGCTAACGTCGACTTCTTTGTCCCCGTAATCGACAAAACAACTCCCTTCAGTTTTTTGAAGACATCACACCAGACGATGACCGGCTTCGTCTCTCCAGAAAATGAAACTAAGATCTCAAGATCTCCGGGTCTCGGATGAGGCGTGTTCACGCCTCTGGCTATGTAGACGTTGTCTCCCAAGAAGCCCTTGATATGAAACAGTCTCACACCAGTCATCTTCGCGACTTCGTTTGCTGTACCTTTCCCGCCCAGAAATACGTTAGTTCTTGTTTCCAGGATATCAACGATACGCGTGTAGGTGTCCGACTCCACATTCGCGTCGATTATGGGACCCAGCTTGGCGAATTCTTCCTCACAGAGTTCAAACACCCCGTCTACCTCTAGGTTCCGGAAGATCGCTTCGGTGATCATGCACAAGAGGAGCAGACTTCCAAGCTCGAACATGTCCCCCATAATGCCAACCTCACTGTACTCAAAGGAAGGTTTCGATCTCCCTCGACCTTTCAGCTCAACCACATGACCATGTTCACGAACTATCTTGGCTAGTGGAGAGTTCAGGTTGGAGGTCAAAAGCGCCATGGAAAACTTCGATGTCTTCTTTTCTTCAATGTATTTTGCCAAATCCTGGGCCATCGCCAAGGGATCATCAGAGACGCCGCTACCCGAGTTTATCAAGAGTACAGTCTTTTTGTACCGTCTCTCAAGCTCGGCCGCTGCATCGTACATATTCTTGCCAGGAAAGCCAGGGTCGTCTGGAGTCAGTACGACTTTGTTTCTCCAGCCGATCTGGCTCATGGCGATTTGGCTCATAGCAGCGTTCAAGCAGTACAGAGACCTGCCCGATCCGCCGCAGATCACGCAGTTGGCTGATTTTATGTTTTCAAATAGAGGCAAGAGTGTTTTTCTCTTAACATTGAGAAGATTCTCTCTAATTCTGTTAACGTATCCTACATGACTGATCTTGCCCTTAATCGCCCTCACACCCTTACGCAAGAACGACTTCCAGCAACTAGAATCATAAACTAAGCGTGCATATATTATTTGGCCAGAGAACACAACCTACGCACGAACGAGGTCTTCTGTCTCCTGCCTGAAGCAAGCTTCGACATTTGCGCGCAACCCCCTTTTCAGCGACAAACAATACGCTTTAAATGGCGACGGTGAGGCTTCTATGCTAGAGGATGTGTGGGCGCAAGAGAACAGATGAACATCGGCTTCGTTGTCCTCACCGCAATCGTGATTCTCATAGCCATGATTAGGTACTCGCTGCTCCGAAGAAGAGGAGAGGATTTAAGGAGACTTTCCAAGAAACTCGAGAAAGACATCTCGGACTTCGTAGCATCGTTCAACCCTTCATCATTTGGCGATTTCAGCGCTCTCGACTTCAGGATCGGGCGGTTCAGCCTCGTCTCTCCCTTTCCAAACAATGAAGCAGGAGAATTGAGATACACCATCTACCTAGAAAAATCCGAAGTCGAAGACGAGATCACAATCCTTCACGAAATCGTTGAATGCACCATCGGACGAGTTATTGAAAGACTCTTGGACCTCGACAAGCCGCTCTACATAAAGCGGAAACAAGATGATAAGTTTTGGATTCTTGGAAAGAAGCAAAAGTACGTCATCGAACACGTGATGACAACCTTATGCGAAGCCGTAGACGTAGATCGTAAATCACTGAAGGGACGACTGACAAGGGAAGACTTCAAAGCCTGGCTTGACACCTGATCCCTCTTCTTCCTTTATGTTTTCCTAGCTAGGATCTTGGAATACGCTCGCAACACACGCAATACACTAGCAGCCTTCTCAGGCGAGTTGCAGACCGGAACACTAGTGTCCGCGAGAACCTTATTTACGCGGATGAAATCCTCGCCTCCTGCTGAAACGTCCACAACTGGTTTGCTTGGATGCTTCCTCGATGCTTTCACAATCGCTCTCGCATCTTCGGGCTCAAAGAAACACGACTTCAACATGTTTATAGCCATGACTCCGTCAACGTTGGGGTCGGACAAGACCATGTCTAGCACAATAGAGTATCTTTCTGCTCTTGCGTCCGCAATTAGGTCTATTGGATTAATCACTTCCACTCCCGGATAGCGCCGCTCTATCTCGCGCCTGGTTTTCCTTGATAATGGAGCTAGTTCTAGGCCATTCTTTATGGCAGCATCTGCGGCGAGGATGGCTGGTCCACCAACGTTGCTGACTATGGCTATGCGGTCTCCTTCTAGGGAGGGTTGCTTGACTAGCGCGACGGCAGCATTGATGAGTTCCTCGACATCGTTCACCCGAATGATTCCAGCTTTCTTAAGAGCGGCGTCAAAGACGGCGTCTGAGCCAGCTATGGAGACTGTGTGAGATAACGCTCTCTGAGCTGCTTCTTTCGTAATGCCGCCTTTTAGAGCTAGAATCGGCTTTCTGTCCACGATTTCTCGGGCTGTCTTGATGAATTCTGGTCCCTTTTGGGTTCCTTCCACGTATAGACATATCACCCTTGTTTCTGGGTCTTCACTGAGATAGCGCAAAAGGTCTACGTCGTCGATGTCTATTTTGTCACCCGTAAACACGAACTTGCTGACCCCTATGCTGTAATAGCAAGCCCAGTCGAGGATGCTAGCTCCTACTCCCCCGCTTTGAGCTATGACCGAGATGTTGCCTATGCAAGGCATAACATCTTTCTCGAAGGTTGTGTTCAGTCCATTCGCCGTGTTTATAACTCCCATGATAGCGTTTGGTCCGAGTATTCGAATTCCGTACTCCTTTCGGAGATTCACCAGTCTTTGGCGCTGCTGGTTTTCGTATCCACCCGTGATGGCTACTATGGCTTTCACTGCTCTCTCAGCACATTTCTCGGACTGGTGTATAGACTGGTTTGGTGGAAGCATAGTCACGGCAAGGTCTGGCGTTTCTGGCAATTCCTCGAGGCTCTTATAGCCTGCCTCTCCTTCAATGTCTAGCACGTAGGTTTTTCCCTTGAAGAACTTCTTCATGTTGTGAATGACATTTTTGAAGAGCCAAGGGGAGGTCATCCCAACTTTTTGTGTGATCTTGCTTGAGCCAATTAAAACAACTGTGCTTGGCTCGAAGAGGGTTTTTGCTTGAGTCATCAATTTCAACTCAGATTGTTTCAGCGGGGTCTTCGGAATGGAGATAAAGAGAGAAGCGGCTTTCTTGTTATTTATGTCTAGCGAAAAGCAGATGTCCGAGCTTTTATCTTGCCAATAGATTTTGGGCAGCTGTTTCAGTTTTTTCTAGGATTATCTGTTCGTTTAACGTCTTTACCTCTCTGTTTTCCATTAGGATTTTTCCGTCTACGATGACCGTGTCCACGTCGCTTCCGCTGGCGGAATAGACTATGTTAGCGTAAGGGTCGTAGTTTGGAATCAGGTGGGGTTTCTTGAGATCGATGAGGATTATATCTGCTTTTTTGCCAGCTTCGAGTGAACCTAAAGATTTCTCCAATCCTAAAGCTCGAGCTCCATCAATTGTTGCCATCTTTAGCATCGTGGGTGCTGACAAAACTGTTGGGTCTTGATACCGTTGTTTCTGGAGCAGCACAGCTATTTTCATGGTTTGGAACATGTCCAAGTTGTTGTTGCTTGCCGGTCCGTCTGTTCCGATTCCTACAGTTACGCCTTGCTGGAGGAGGTCTTTTATTCTTGGCGTGCCTTGGGCTAGTTTCATGTTGGCGACTGGGTTGTAGGAGACTTTTACGCTATGTTTGGCGAGTGTTTTCATTTCC
>CAYGAE010000028.1:0-17269 GCA_964347855.1 uncultured Candidatus Bathyarchaeia archaeon | reverse complement strand
GCATCAGCCTCTTCTGGTCTTTTGTCGTCTCGGATTCGCATTATTCTCGCGAAACGTAAGGCCATTCCCGACTTGTATTTTGGACTCCGTTGAATTTCATTGTAGGCAACTTCGACCACTATTTGGGGTGTGACAACAACTTTTCCACGCTCTTGTTTGACAGTTAGCTCTTTGAGTCGTTGAGTCATATGGATGATCTCTTTGTCTGTGAGTCCTTTGAAGGTCTTGCCCAACATCAAGAATTCTCCGCTTTCTGGGTCTCGAGCTGCTAGGTGGTAGTCTGAGAGCCATTTGTGCCTTCGTCCATATCCATATTCAGCGGCGACAATTACGAGGTCCAAGGGTTCCAGTGATTCTTTGATTTTGAACCACCGTTTTCCACGGATTCCTGGGGTGTAGGGGCTGTTCAGCTTCTTTGCCATCAGGCCTTCGTGACCGTTGTTTATGGCGTCTCGTAGGAAATGTTCTGCTTGAACGGCGTCCTCGGTCGTTATTTGTTTCGTTAAGGGTACGCTTCCTGCGATTTCTTCTAGCTTCTTTCTCCGCTCAATGTAGCTCTCATCTATTAGGCTCTGACCGTCAAGGTAGAGGAGATCGAAGAGGTAGAGCTTGACAGGGATACGCCGAATCATCTCCTCTATATCGCGAACCCGTCGAAATCTTCTCATAAGATGTTGAAACGGAAGCGGGCTGCCCTTTTTTCCAATTGCTATGATTTCACCCTCAAAGATGGCTTCACCCACCTTAACTCCATCATGAATCAGTTGTACGATTTCTGGAAAACTCTCCGTCACATCGGTTAGCCTACGACTGAAGATTCTGATAGTATCCGCGACTTTGTGAATCTGGACGCGTGCTCCATCCAGCTTATGTTCAAAAGCTGCCTTTCCACCAAGTTCTCTTAGGGCGTCGTTTGCATCGTCAGCCATCTGAGCCAGCATAGGCTTCACGGGTCTAAAAACTTGAAACTGAAGCTTGGAGACAGCTTCTCTGCCTTTTGCTTTGGCTATCCCGGAGACTTCTCCGATGTCTCCAGTTAGCATAGTTGCTCTCTGAACAACATCGTGAGGCATGTTGAAAGCTTTGGAAACCGCGAGTTCCATCAGGCCTTCGTGAAACCCAGTCCGCATCTCACCAATCAGAATTTTGACGAGGTATTTCGCTTCACGAGGCGTAGCGTTACTGAGCAACGTTTCTAGTAGGCGCTCCTTTTTCTCCCTTGAACCGTAACCTACAGTTTCCGCTACGGCTTCTAGGGTATGTCTCACCTCAAGAATCGTTAAAGGTCTCTCGAATAGAGTAGCTTGCTTCTGAATCTTACTCGCTTCGAAGACTATTTTCGTCGCGGCTCCTACATCGCCTGTTTTGCTGAAAGCCTTTGAGAAGTCTCTCCAATCAACATTGGTTACTCGTTTTAATACGCCGCTTATGGTTGTCCAGCTGACCTCGAGGGTTCTCTGATCCCATTTCGGAAATGCTCGACCAAGGATCATAGATGTCGCTGGCTCCACTTCATCGGCATCGAGTCGCCTTAGGAAGTTGGCTACCCAATCGATCATGGGCAGACGTTTGGATGTGCCTTCTAGTTTGTCACAAAGCTCAGCAAGGGCTCGAAACTGTGTTTGCATAAGTTATACCTTTCAGCCTGTCTGCTGCTTCGTAGGATTTAGTCTTCTGCATGGAACATAAGCATTTTCTTAAAGAAATAGACGGTTTTGAGAGTAGTTAACAAAAGGAATAGATGATTTGGTTGAGCCTCACCTATAGTGGAATACGTGGTCACATTTTTGAAAGCTTTTCCTTCACTTTCTTTATCTTCTTTTCTATCTCTGTTCTTTTTTTCTTCTGTTCTAGCGCCTTGTAACAGTCACGGGCGTATTCCAACGCGCTCAGCGCAAAACGATCATAGCCTATATTGAACGCTATGTCCGCTGACTTTAGGAAACGTTCAACCGCTGTGTTGTAGTCACTTAGCAGGTAGCTGCATTCTGCAGCTTTAAACAAGGTATAGGAAGCATCGAAGAAGTTTCGCGTCTTTTCATACACCTCGTAGGCACGGAAAAACTTCTCGATGGCTTCTTCATACTTACCAACATCGGCTAACGTGGTTCCTTCTCGGTGTAGCTTGATGGGATCTTCCTTGAGTTCTTCGTTACTACTCATAGTCAACACCTAGAGCTCCTATCAGTTGTTTCGTCATGGTTTTTAGGTTTTTCCTTCTTCAAGGGGCACACCAAAAGTTATAATCCTTCGTCCTCAGAATCACGGAAGGAGAGTAGTCATGAAAATCTGTGATGTTCATGTTCACTTGGGTGAATCAGGACCATGGCAACCCTATGTGAAACCAACAATATTCATAGAAGAGTTGGTTGAACTCTTCGATCAATTCAATGTTGAAAAGGCAGTCGTTTTTCCTAACCCAAATATCGGCGACGAATATCCGAAAACAAATGACTACATTGCGGAATGCGTCAAGAGATATTCTGATCGTCTCGTTGGGTTTGGGCGAGTTGACCCACGACGGGGAAAGGATGCTGTCAATGAGCTTAAGAGGATGAAAGAAGAACTGAGGCTAGCTGGACTCAAATTGCATCCCATGGTGGAATGCTTCCGGCCAGATCATCCGTTCTTCTATGACTTCTTTAAGAAGGTGAATGAGCTAGGCGTTCCTATACTCTTTCACACTGGCGACGGTTTCTCGGCTCCTGGACTTGCCTTGAATATCGCCAAGAAGTATCCCAACTTGACTATTATATTGGGACATTTGAGGGAGGGCTGCATAAATGCACTGCAACAGGCGGAAAATGTTTACGTAGAGACCTCCGCCAGCCTCCCCGAATTTGTAGAGCTTTCACTTGATGTAGACGAAGACAGAGTACTGTTCGGATCAGATGTACCTTACCTACGCTATCCAGTTCAAATGGCCATAGTCGATTCTGCAAACATCTCGAACAGAGCTAGAAGAAAGGTATACTATGAAAATTTCATGAGGCTATTTCAAACTGGCTAGCTCAAATGCCCTCGCAGGTCGTAGGCCCCACATAGATCCTTTCCAGCGAAGAGAATAAACACACTAATCATTTTCTTGTCAAGAACGTTGAGTTTAGACATGGGAAAATGGGCGTAAGGAATTTCCTAAAGGATACTACAGGTATGCGCGCACGAGTGATCCGGGCATATTTTTGGGTTTCAGGTCAAAAGCCTCAAATCCCAGGTCTGTCACTGTATAGTGAATTCAGAAAGGGTCGGCGATTCGTGTCCATCACCGTACAACGAGCCACAACGAATGATCTAGCAATACTTTACCAGATTGAGAGGGAATGCTTTACTATAGAGGCTTTTGGGAAGGAACATCTAGCCTTTCTTTTGGAAGACCCAAACGCTGTAGGGCTAGTTGCCCAGATGAACGGTAAAGTTGCTGGGTTCATCATCGGTTTGATTCGCTCAGCTCTCGACGGAACAAAAGTAGGGCACATCTACACCTTGGACGTTGCAATCGAGCATCGAAGGAAAGGTGTTGGACTCAGGCTTCTTAACGATCTTGAGAGAATTTTTGTGGAAGAAGGCGTCGACACCTGCTACCTTGAAGCTCGTCTAGATAACGTAGCGGCTAGAGAATTGTACCATAAACAAGGGTATGTGGAGGTAGAAAGGCTTGAACACTATTATCATAGAGGCGTTCATGGTGTGCGACTGAGAAAGGTGCTAAAAACCTCAAAATGAGCTCATGAAGAGAGTTAAAATCACACCATCTACTCACACAAAGCTCATTTGACCAAATCAGTCACCAGAAGTCAATAGGTGAAGCTTCGTCTTTTCATCAAATTTTCTCAGTAACCGTATCTCAGGGGTTTCAATCAAAGTCAACTCTCCAGTGAGAGAAACTAGGCAGCCTGGCAGTAGGTGCCCCCCGAAAACTTCGCCCTTCTCGTTTGCAACCGCAATATGAGCGTGGACGACGATTTCTTGGTCTTTGAGGGAGATGTTTCCCAGGCACGAGACGATTTCTAAAGGGCCCGCGACCGCAATAGTTTCGTATTTTCCGTGCTGATAGAAACCCAGCTTTGCCTCTTTCAGAGTGCCGATGAGGATGAAGAATCCTGCAGCAATGTTCGAACGCCCAGCTTGCCGATTGATTGCTTCAAGTAGGTCCTCGTTTTCTGCCAATCGAGCAAAGATCGTTCGCCCGAGTCTTGATTCGCCCAGCTTCATAGGGATTGCTCCGTTACTGCAACTGTTAAGGTCTCCCGTAAATTCAGATATTTGACAAGCAGTCAGGTTTCCTCCTCTTTTATCTTCTTTTCTGGGCGAGGTTTCCTCGGTCCAAATAGCAGCGTCAAGATGACGCCAGCGAGAAACCCTCCTATGTGAGCGGTATGCGCGATGTTTTCGACTCCCCCCGAGGTTGCGTAGACTGTCTCAGCCGTGATCATCAGGAAGACTAGGATTATGGCGGGCACTGGTACAGGAATGAAACCTAAGAGGGTGACTAACCAGCGAAACGGAAACAGTACCGCAAACGCAGCCAAGATTCCGAAGATGGCGCCCGACGCACCTATACCTGGAATCTCTGACACCGCGTTCGTATAGACGTGAAAGAGACCTGCAAGAACCCCACAAGCTAAGTAAAAAACGAGGAAGCGGGCGCTACCCATCTCGCGTTCAACACCGTCACCGGCGATGAACAGAAAGAGCATATTCATCCCCAGATGGAGAAGGTCAGCGTGCAGAAACATGGATGTAACAAGCGTGACGAGATTCTCTCCTTGCATAATCTTCGTAGGCGTTAAGCCATACTCGGTGAACAAGGGAAACTCTTGATCTGGAACAGTTTGATTATAAATGAATATGAAGAAAACTACGATGTTCACCGCTATCAACAGGTAGGTCATACCAGCAACCTTAGACGCCAAAGATCAGCACTCCCTTTGAAGACATAGCGGCTCATTATAGTAGGGAAATCTAAAAACGCTTTTGGTCAATAGAAGCCCAAGAACTTGGATACATGATCAAATCGAAATACCACTGTCAGTTGTATACTGAGGTGCTCACGCGTCAGTGCACCCGATGTGTCATAACCCCTTGGAAACCGCGAAGATTACTTCGAACTCATGATTGCCCCTCTTCGACTTTCAGAAGGCCTTTCTCTCATGTTACCCCTGGCAATAGGAGGTGCACGCGCGCAAAACTTAAATTCTGAACTCATAGATGTCCACTGGAAGATTGTTCGAGGAGTGAAAATGAAGAGGTTCAAAGATTCCAGAAAAGGAGTCTCGATGACTGTCGTCGCCGTAGCGATAATTCTAATAATCATAATAATCGTCGCAGCTTTGTATGCTCTACAAATAGGACCTTTTGCCATAGTTAAGACTGAACTAATTATGGGAACTACGGACTCGGTGGAGTCGGCCATCGATCCGTCTCGAGCTTGGGACTTCTTTGGGTGGGAGATCATCCAAAACACGGGGTGCACCTTAGTTGAGATCGAACCTGGCTCATCCGCTACCGAGGATGACTTCAAACCCGCGTTAGCGACCGATTGGGATTTGAGTGGAGACGGGAAAACTTGGACCTTCACCCTGAGGCAAGGCGTCGAGTTTGAGGATGGAACAGAGTTCAATGCAACTCATGTGAAATACAGCTTCGATAGGGCGATGGGAATCAACCATCCTGAAGGCATGCCCCTCGGCGCGGAGTTCGACACCATCATCGATAGCGTGGAAGTCGTGAGCAAATACGAGGTCAAGTTCAATCTGGTACAACCCTTCGGTCCATTCCTGCCGTTATTAGCATGCCAAGCAACTTCTATAGTTAACCCCGCGTACGCAGGAGGTTGGAAAACTGAGTGGAACGAGGACGACGTCGTTTACTACGAGGAGGGCGACGTGCGCGCAAGCCACACGATGGATCTCGGCCCATACCGCTTGACAGCATGGGAACGCGTAGCCGGAAAAGATCACGAAATGCGGCTGGAAGCGAACCCCAACTACTGGAATAGAGAGGCAGGATTACCGAAAACGGACGTCGTCATCATCAAGTTCTACGCTGACGCCACAGCCCTCCGACTCGCGATCGAAGCTGGCGACATTGACGTGGCATTCAGACATATCACTGCAACGGACATTGACGATCTTCAGGATGATCCGGATGTGAAGGTCTGGCAGGGCACGGGAGCCGCCATTCAGTACATGATCTTCCAAGAAGACCCGGTCGGGACTTTACCTCAGCTTGACAACGCGAAGATTAGAAGAGCCCTGACAGCCTGTTTAGATAGGTCAGAAGTATGCAATACGGTGTTCCTCGGCCAAATGTCTCCCTTGTACAGCATAATCCCTGACGGAATGTTGGGGCACACGGAAGCCTTCGCGGTTCTTGGAGACGCGAACTACACCTATGCTACCAGCGAGCTTGCTGACCTCGGCTACAACGCAACGAACAAACTGGAAATCGAGCTGTGGTACGAATCCAGCGGCCACTACCCTTCAAGCGCCGAACAGGCGCAAGTCTACAAGACGCAGTTTGAAGCGAGTGGCGTCGTATCGGTGACGCTCCAGTCCGCTGACTGGCCAAGCTACAGAGAACATCGATCAGAAGGAACCATGCACGTCTATTTGTACGGCTGGTACCCCGACTACATCGACCCTGACAACTACGCCTTCCTCTACTACGCGGTTTGGCTGAACCACCACTACATTGATTATAATGCAACGAACAATTACCTTGCGTTGAAGGCTGCATACGACGCAGCCCGTGCCTCATCGATTGAGTCTGAAAGAATAACCCTCTACGCTGAGATTGATGATTACGCTGTGGAAGACTGCCCGGTCGTTCCAATATGGCAAGGGGCTGCATGGGCCGTAACAAAGCCAAACATCAAAGGCGTTTACCTAGACATAACACAAACCTGGCGAATTTGGCTACTCTACGCAGAAGAAGAGTAAGCCTTATTTCAGCCATCCCTCTCTTTTTTCTTTTAAGTCCAAGCTTACCCATGGTAAAGGTGTTGTCCTGTGGGCCTTCGCTCATACATTGTCGCCAGAGTACTTCTTATGATACCTATGATATTCTTGCTGCTCTCAATAGTTTTCTTGATCGTTCGAGTTGTGCCTGGAGATCCCGTCCTACTTCATTTTGAAAAAAAAGCCAGCGAAGAGGCTATTGCGGAGATGCGGCACGAATTGGGACTGGACAAACCCTTGCACATTCAATACTTCGAATATCTAGCAGGCCTCCTGCGCGGAGACCTCGGGAAATCGATGGCTCCAGGACGTGACGCGATTTCACAGCAGATCTTCTCTGCTTTTCCGGCGACACTTGAACTTGCTCTGTTCTCGATGGTCATCGCAGTTGGCATCGGAATATTGCTTGGTGTAAGGGCGTCTACGTCATACAATTCTGTCCAAGATCACGTGATAAGAATCTTCGGAACATTCATCTATGCTATTCCAGTCTTCTTTCTAGGCATGATCCTTCTGCTGATTTTCAGCATAAACCTTCACTGGTTTCCCGCAGGAGGACGCACCAAACCACTCATGGAGCCTGATGGCTTGACCTTCTACTTCAGCCGACCTGCAGGAGGCTTCCTTCAAGTTTTCATGTGGTCGTTCCCCGTGGGTTTAGTGTCTTGGGTTATTTGCTTGGTCGCGTTGAAGAGAAAACGCGTCAAGTTTTGGCTAAAGGGGTTCTTGCTTTCTGTTGTGGTCCTCCTGTTGGCTTGGACCGTGTACACATCTGTAGCGTGGTATTTTATGAGCCGTGAGGTTCTGCATATAACGGGCTTGTACACCATTGACAGTATCCTTGATGGAAACATCGTAAAGCTTGTAGAGGCAGCGAGGTATCTTTTCCTGCCTTCCTTAACGCTTGGACTGATGCTTTCCGGCGTCTTCATTAGGTTGACTAGGAGCAACATGCTCGAAACTCTGGGTCTTGACTTCGTTACCGCAGCTAGGGCGAGAGGCTTGAAAGAATCATTAGTGGTCTACGGGTATGCGCTTAGAAACGCCTTTCTTCCCATACTTACCATGATGGGGCTGCAATTTGCTATGCTTCTCGGGGGAGCCATTCTCACAGAGACGACTTTTTCTTGGCCGGGATTGGGAAGATATCTGGTTGATAGAATCAGTTTTAGGGACTACACGGCTATTCAAGGGGCCGTGATCTTCTTCGGCATCCTCGTTGCTATCGTAAACCTGGTCGTAGATGTTCTGTACGCATACCTTGACCCAAGGATACGCTTGTAGGAGGAACCAGATTGCCCAAGCTAGAGATCAAACGATCCATCCTCGCTCGTTTCATTCCAGGCTTAAGGTCGTTGACTCGGAGAGGCTCAGCAGGATGGATGACGATTATTGGATCAGTAATAGTATCCTCAATGGTTGTGATGGTGTTAATTGGCCCTTGGATTTCGCCTCATGATCCGACGGGACCCACGGAGACAGGGCGCCCCCAGCGCACGTACACGTTGACACTCACCTCGACCGTTGGTGGAACAACTGATCCGGAGCCCCAGGTCTATACCCTTGATGAAGAGATGAGTGTTGTTGTTAACGCGATTCCCGATAGTGGGTACTACTTTCTCAAGTGGGAACTCGATGGGGTGATTTATACTACTGATCCAATCCACTTGGCTACAGTCACGGACCACGTTTTACATGCCATCTTCTCCGATACGCCTCCAACTCCAACTGAACAATTCAAGCTAAACATAGCCACTACTTTTGGTGGAACAACTGATCCGGAGCCCCAGGTCTATACCCTTGATGAAGAGATGAGTGTTGTTGTTAACGCGATTCCCGATAGCGGATATCGCTTTCTCAAGTGGGAACTCGATGGAGCGTCTAATGTGAAAAAAAGCATTAATGTAACGATGGGCAGAGATCATTCTTTACTAGCCTTCTTCGTACTAGACCATCCTAGCCCCCCAAGCTCATGGTATCCGTTGGGTACAAACCTCCTAGGCCAAGATATGCTAAGCAGAGTATTGACTGGGGGGAGTGTAATGCTTCAGGTAGCCCTTCTCTCAGTGCTTTTCTGTTTCATCATAGGCGTACCTATTGGTCTCCTTGCGTCATATGCCGGTGGTATGCTCGACAAAATATTCAATCTTATAATGGACAGCTTCTATGCTTTTCCCGGGTTGGTTCTGGCTATCGCCATAGCCGCTATGATTGGAAGAGGTGTAATCAACATGGCTCTCTCAATAGCAGTCGTCTATGTTCCATCCTACTTTAGAATAGTACGAAGTCAAGTTCTAACCATCAAAGAATTGCCTTACACAAAAGCTGCTCAGGCAATAGGCGCGAGAGGACGGACAGTGCTTCTCCGTTACATTCTGCCAAACGTGGTTCCTTCAATAGTGACGGTCGCCACAGTCAATTTTGCTGACGCAATTCTTACGGCTGCAGGCTTAACCTTTGTTGGTTTAGGAGTAGGGATAGACGTTCCAGATTGGGGATGGGACTTGACGCAAGGAAGAGCTCTTCTTCCAAGTGGTGCATGGTGGGTAATCACCTTCCCAGGCATCATGATTGTTCTATTAGCACTGGGATTTACTCTTATTGGCGAAGGACTTAGCGAATTGCTGACCCCCAGACTTGAACAATAATGTGATCGCGTTGCCATTGTTAGAAATTGACTCGCTGACAGTAGACTACCGGACTCGAAGAGGAAACATTCGAGCTGTCAACAACATATCCTTCACTCTCGAGAAAGGTGAAACACTGGGATTGGTTGGTGAATCTGGCTCCGGAAAGTCCACTCTAGGACTTTCTGTGATTCGCCTGGTCCCTCCTCCAGGTGCAATCGTTGACGGGTATATAAGAATTGATGGAACTGACATCCTGAGTCTCTCGGAGGAGGAGATGCGCTTCATCAGAGGGAAGAATGTTGCTTTCGTTTTTCAAGATCCCATGACTTCTCTAAATCCCGTCAAGAAAGTTGCGGATCATTTCGTTGAGTTAATACGGACCCATGAACTCAATGTAAGCCAAAGAGAGCCACTTCAACGTGCCGAGAAGGCATTAAAAGATGTAGGTATATTGCCTGAGCGCATGAACGATTATCCGCATCAGTTTAGCGGCGGAATGCGACAGCGGATCATGATAGCTTTGGCGATCGCCCTTAACCCTGACTTAGTGATTGCGGACGAACCTACCACTGCGCTAGACGTAATAGTTCAAGCGAAGATACTGGATCTTCTAAAAAGTCTAAGGGATACGTATGGAATGGCCCTCATCCTCATCACTCATGATCTAAGTATTGTTTTAGAAAGATGTGACAAAATCATCGTGATGTATGCGGGAAATCTTGTTGAATACGCAAGTAGTGGTGAGTTGCACAAAAATCCAAGACATCCGTATACCCAAGGGCTTCTTCAAAGCATACCAAACATCGAGGTGGCTGAACAAAGGTTAGAGGCTATTCCCGGGTCCCCCCCAAATTTGCTAAATCCACCAAAGGGCTGTCAATTTTGGCTCCGGTGTTCACTCGCTAAGGAAAGGTGTCGCATGAAAGAACCGCCTATCGTAGAGTCCAGCCCCGGACATTTCGTCAGATGCTTTAAGGAGGCACATAAACCCTGAGCACAATCACAAGCGTTGAAGACCTTGAAAAGCACTTCCCAGTTCAGAAAAGCTTCTTCGAACGGCTGTTCACCAGAACCATGGACTTTGTCAAAGCAGTCGATGGTATCAGTTTTTCAATAAGGAGAGGAGAAGTCTTCGCTTTGGCCGGTGAAAGCGGGTGCGGAAAGACCACCGCAGGCAAGCTTCTTGTGAGGCTTCTCGAACCTACTGGAGGCAAGATATTCTTTGATGGCAAAGACATCACAAATCTCAAAGATGAGGAACTCAGGTTGCTCAGGAGAAAGGTACAAATTATTTTTCAAGACCCCTATGCGTCGCTCAACCCCAGAATGAGTATTGGAACCGCGATCGGTCACCCCCTTGAAATCCACAATTTAGCTAAGGGGGCGGAGAAGAGAAGGCAAGTTATGGAAATACTTGAAAAGGTAGGCTTAACACCCTCAGATCAATTCATCAATTTGTATCCACATCAACTAAGTGGAGGGCAGAGGCAACGAGCCGCCCTAGCTCGATCAATCATCACAGAACCCGAGTTTGTCGTAGCAGACGAACCTGTCTCGATGATTGACGTTTCGCTCAGAACAACCCTCATCGATCTCATGCTGGACTTGAGGACAGAACTCGGATTGACATATCTCTTCATCACTCACGATTTGGCTGTTGCCAAATACATATCCGATAGAATAGCCATTATGTATCTTGGGAAAATAGTAGAAATGAGCGGAAAAGGAGAGATCTTCTCAAATCCCTTACATCCATACACGCAAGCTTTACTCTCCGCCATTCCAGTTCCCGACCCAGAGCGAAAGCGAAAGATGGTAGAACTTAAAGGTGAGGTTCCTTCGGCGATCAACATACCTTCAGGTTGCCGTTTCCATCCACGCTGCCCAAAAGCCTTCGACAGATGCCCCCTTGAAGAACCCGTCTCATTGGATGTTGGAGGAGAGCATTTTGTGGCCTGTCATCTGTACTAGACGCATTTGAAGCTCAGTCAGACTCCCGATTTCAATTGTCAAAGACGGAAGCTTCATGGAAAATGCGCGCGCACCGAGTCCGCTCAGGGTTTTTTCTTAACCTCGAGTTTTCCTCATCCCAAACAAATTTAATATATATTCCTTCGCTGATTGTAATATTCGATCATCTTGGCAAGGGTTATACTCAAAGAGGTAACGAAACGTTTTGGAGAGGTTACAGCCGTAGATTCGCTCAGTCTCGAAGCTGGAGACAAACAGTTCCTTGTCCTACTAGGGCCCTCGGGATGCGGAAAGACCACCGCTCTTCGCTGCATCGCAGGTTTAGAAACGCCTGAAGAGGGAGAAATCTACATCGGGGACAGACGTGTGAACGACTTGGATCCCAAGGAGAGGGATGTGGCCATGGTCTTTCAGAGCTACGCTCTCTATCCTCACATGACCGTCTTCAACAACATGGCGTTTCCCTTAGAAAACATGAAAGTTCCAAAGAACGAAATAGATCGAAAAGTTCGACAAGTAGCAGAGCTATTGGAGATTGAAGCCCTTCTTGATAGAAAACCAAAGCAGTTGAGCGGAGGCCAGCAGCAGAGGGTCGCCTTGGGAAGAGCCATAGTGAGGGAACCCAAAGTGTTCCTAATGGATGAACCTCTCAGCAACTTAGACGCTAAATTGAGAGTCTACATGCGAGCAGAGCTTAAGAAACTTCAAGAAAAAATCGGAGTTACAACCATATATGTCACGCATGACCAGGTTGAAGCCATGACCATGGGCGATAAGATTGCGATCTTAAAGAACGGTATTCTACAACAGTTTGATCCTCCTAGCGACGTCTATTCTCACCCGTCCAACGCATTCGTAGCAGGCTTTGTCGGTAGCCCTCCCACAAACTTCTTCAATTGCGTTTTGCTCGAAGACTCGGTTCTCGACGCCAAGGAGTTCCAGTACAAACTACCAAAAGCTGCTGCAAAAGCTGCCAAAGCTGCCACTTCTGAGGAAATAGTTCTTGGAATAAGACCTCAGGACATCCAGGTGTATAAAGACGACAAAGTCAAAGACGGTTTAATCAAAACAAGCTTGTACACGACAGAACCGCTAGGCGACATCTTGATACTGGACTTGAAGGTTGGGGAATACCTTGTTAAAGCAGTGGTGAGTCCCAGCTTCGAAGTTGAAAAAATACAAGAACTTTGGGTTAAGTTCCCTGCTAACAAAGTATACCTCTTTGACAAGAAGACGGGAAACGCCCTGACATAAGCATAGGCCTCCACAGGACAACTGCCCCGTTGGGTTTTGTTTCTACCACGATGGATCATTGATGAAGAGAAGCCATTGGAGCTGGTTAATTGAAACTTGGAGAGATTAAGCAGAGACTTCTTGAAGACGTACAGAAATTAAGGAGTCCCAAGGGTTACCTTAACGCAGGGTACCCGCGGTACCACACTCTCTTTGGCCGTGACTCCTTGATTTCCGCATGGCAAGTGCTCAAGATAGATGCGTCAATCGCCAGAGCGACGCTCCAAATATTAGCCAAGTATCAGGGAAAAACCGTGAATCCAAGGGCAGAGGAGGAACCAGGAAAAATTCTACACGAATTCAGATTTGATCCCAAAAGCCAAGCGGAATTGCCCCATTGGGACTTTCCATACTACGGTAGCGTTGATAGCACCCCGCTTTTTATAATTGTAGCTGGTGAATACTTCCGACAGACTAGAGATGAGACATTTCTGCTGCAGATTTGGGACAACATCTTGGCTGCTTGCGGGTGGATGAGAGATTATGGAGACAAAGACAGAGATGAGTACGTGGAATACAAGAGAAGGAATCCTCACGGACTTTTTCATCAAGGATGGAAGGACGGTTCTGAAGACCATCTCAAGATTAGACCGCCTGTCGCAATAGTTGAAGCTCAAGGTTACATCTACGCGGCGTATCAGAGTCTCATTTTTCTTGAGCGGGAACTAAGTAAAGATTCTGTCACCGAAGAAGCGCAGGCACGGTCTAACGTTCTGAAGAATAAGTTCAACAAAGATTTCTGGATGAAAGAGGAGAACTCCTTTGCCCTGGCCTTGGATGGGGCGAAGAGACGAAGGGAAATTGTCACTTCTAACCAAGGGCACCTTCTTTTCACAGGAATCGTTGCTCAAGAAAAGATGACGCTCCTAGTTTCACGGCTTTTTCAATCCGACCTCTGGACTCCTTATGGCATAAGAACCCATTCTACCAAAGACGCGGATTTTGATCCCTATAGTTATCATAGAGGCTCGGTTTGGCCCCACGATAATTGGATTATCTATAAAGGGCTCCAAAACTTGGGCTTTGACCTTCACGCTGATCAGATTAAGAGGGCTCTACTGAGGGTTTTCACGGAGCTTGGGAGAATTCCCGAGCTTTATACAGTGGCTAAGGATAGAATTGTCGATTTATCTCAGGTGAAAGATGTATTGGCTAATCGTCTGCAGGCTTGGTCTAGTGCTGGTTTACTGGAGATGATTTGGGAGAATTGAGGTCTTCTATCCCTTAACGGTCCAGCCGAGCATGCCTCTAACGTAGTATTTCTGCAGCAGCACAAAGATCAGAATTGGAACTATCATGACTATTATTGAGGCAGCTGACAAGACGCCCCAGTCCACAAGGCCGTATGGGCCCTCCCTCCCAACGTATTCAACGCGTTGTGTTGCCAATAGCATTGATTCTTCATAAATGAAGACCCTGGCTAAGAAGAAATCGTTCCACACCCACATGAACTGTAGAACCACAACAGAGGCCAAGGCGGGTAAGGCCATTGGAAGCACGATTTTGTAGAATATTTTGAAGTCTGAGGCTCCATCTACTCGTGCAGCCTCTTCAACTTCGATCGGAAGGGTTGCAAAGAAGTTTCGCATAAACAGAATTATCCACGGTAATCCCCAAGCAGAATGGATAAGCACCAGGCTGAAGTAATTATCTATCAACCGGAGGTTCACCATTATCTTGAACAATGGGACAACGACGCTTTGCTGGGGCAAAGCCATCAATAGAACAATCGTCATGAAAAGATAGCTCCTTATCCGGAAACTGAACCTTGCAAACCCGTAACCAGCAAGCGCCCCCACAAACAAAGGAATAATCGTTGAAGGAGTCGCAACGATGAAAGAGTTGAGGATGCCTCTACCTAGAGGAAATGTAGGATGATTCCAAGCCCTCGCAAAACTGTTTAACGACGGATTGAAAGGGTCGAAGATCCACCACCCACGGAAGATCTCGTCAAATGGCCTTATCGAAGCCATAAAAACGCCTAGAAATGGCAGGATCCATAGCAGCGCAACTGACCACGCTATGATATGGAGGACTATCGTTGTTATCCTGAGCGCGCGCATCACCTCATCTCCTCACCGTATATCTAATCATCGGGATCGTCACAACCAAAGTCAGCAAAGTAAGAAGAGTTGCTATGACAGCAGCTCCATTAAAATTCGAAAATCGAAAAGCCTGAAGCCACATCTCGTAGGCTAAAACTGTTGAAGCGCTTCCAGGACCACCGCTAGTTGCCACAAAGACAACGTCAAAGATTTTCAAGTCATATAGAACGGTCATAGTCATGACAACTATGTTCAGTGGTCTGAGCAAGGGGAAGGTTATCCGCCGAAAAGTCTTAAAGGGGCCAGCGCCGTCGATTTCGGCCGCTTCATAGTATTCTTTGGGTATGGTTGCCAGTCCGGCGGAGTAAATGATCATGCTGAAACCGGTCCACAGCCACACTGAGCCAAAAATCAAGGAGAAAAGAGCGGTGTTAGGCAAATCGGTCAAAGTTCGATTCAACCCGTCTACTCCAAGCATATCGAAAAGCGCGGGTACTATTCCAACACCTTCCGTAAACGTGAATTGCAGGATTATTCCGCCCACGATCAAGGGCGTAACCATTCCCAAGAAGATTATCGACTTTATTATCGAAGAGCCCTTAACATCCCTCAAGATGATCGCGAGCGCGAGCCCGGAAAACATGGATAACGGAAGATGAATCAATATCCACATGGCGTTGTGGATCAGTGCTCCCAAGGGGGGCCCCTTGGGAAAGCCTTGCACATCCAATATCGCCTTTCTACTAAAAATCTCAGAATAGTTCTCGAGACCCACAAATTCGCCCGAAGAAGAGAGAAAGCTGAGGTAAAGGGTCTGAAGTATGGGATAGACTACTAAGAATAAAATGAGAATCAGAGCAGGAGAGAAAAAAAGGAGGAAGTTTCTGCGCGCGGCGATTCTCTTCCTCTCCATTAGGGGGCTTCTGCTTGTATGGCTGCTAGGACGTTGTCTAATTCTCCTGGTGTCACCCATAGCAACTTCAGTTGGTCCCAGAACGTGCTTTGGAATGCACCGCCAATCGTGTCATCGAGGTCTAATAGTGTTTCTTTACCCACTGTGACATTAGCTACCATCTGGTCAACGGCAGGATACCAGACTAAGTCCACGTCAACGTTCGTAGCGATGTGACCGCCCACCTGCACCTGAAGCCTTTGAGCTTCCGCGCTCGCGAGGAACTTGAAGAGTTCCTTCGCCTCCTCTGGATAGTTTGTGTACTCCGGTATGAAGAAGTAGTCAGCAGCGAAAACAAATCCTGCGGAGTTTGGCAGGGGAATCACACCTAGGTCAGTGGGATCGTCTACCATACCGGTTATCCAACTGCCCATGAAGTAGAGACCATAGTCTCCGGCCCACCAGCGAGGCAATGCAACGGTGTCCCAGGCCAGGGGGTCGCTGAAGTTTCCTGCCAGCAGCGGAACCAAGTTGTCTTCGAATATACCTCTTACCGGGTCTGTCGTCCAATCAGCTGTGCCGGCAATGAGGTCTTTTTGGAGTTGTGGACCTCCGTAGGTTATCAGGAAGTGTTCTGTTATGTCTGACAGGGGCCATCCGTCTCCGTTTCCACTGGCTATCGGGATGCCAGTTCCGGATGCAGCTGCGACGTCATCAAGGAAGGCAAGGAACTCAGCCCAAGTTGCGTTGGCTGCAGGGGGCGTTATGCCATTGTCAGAGAAGAAGGATTTCCTATACCAGAAGCCTGGTTTGACCTTTCCAGTGTATGCTCCACCGTAAATGGTGTTGCCGTCTTTTACCTGATCATAGACTCCACCAAGAAAATCAGCCTCGTCAACTAAATCGCTAACATCCATAATATGACCCGCTATGCCGTTTTGTTTGATGAACCATCCCCACATGAATATGACATCGCCTGGTGCAGTTCCCGCTGCAAACTGTGCCGGCAAGAGTGTTATAAGGTCTTCAGCTCGGAGCACTCGGTACTTGACGTTGATGCCAGAGAGAGCCTCGAATCTTTCTAGGACAGGGAGAAAATTGTCCATCTCAGCGCCCGACCATGGACCCACAACCGTTATCGTTGGCGTCAGTGTTCCTTCTACTTCTCTCACGCGGTCAGCTATGTCCGCCAAGTCTGTTGTTACCGTCGCTAAATCTCCGGTTATGTCCGCCAGGTCTGCGGTTATATCGGCTAAGTCTCCCGCTGTCGCCGTCGCTAAGCTAGCCACACTTGTCGCCACGTTTCCTACACTATCTGCTACGTCTCCCACCGCGTCTGCCACGTTTCCCATGTCGCCTGCCAAGTCCGCCATCGCGTCTGTTAGCGTGGCCATGTCACCCGATACTGTGAGCCCGTACCAGAGACTGCCTGCAGAGGTTATGATAGCGATGAGCACTAGAACCGAAATCACACTTTCC
>CAYGAE010000027.1:0-17540 GCA_964347855.1 uncultured Candidatus Bathyarchaeia archaeon | reverse complement strand
CGCCTTGCTATTTCATTCTAAGCGCAATTAATCATTTGTGAAAAAAATTCTCTGCGAGTGCGCGTGCAAAGGTGATGGAGCAGTTTTCCTGTGTGTAAACCTTGGTGCTCCTTACGGAATTTGAACCAACACTTCATTGTGTGTGTCTTGGTTCTTCCGACAAGATTTGAACTAGCAATCATTGAATTTTGTGTGCGCGCTGACCAACAGTGTCACGTACACGCTGTTTGGTCCGACGAACGAGGATAATTCACAACCATCACAAAAAAGGAAGAAAGAAAAAAAGGGTCTGTAGAATCACCGGACGTTCTGCTTGATCTCGGATCGACTACTTTGCAGTTGACCGCGCTTTCGTCGCGAGCTTTCCTTTGGTTGTTAGTCGTGCTTTAGTTGCCAACCTGCTCTTAGTCGCTACTCGTCCCTTAGCTGCAACCCTAGGAAGTTGCTCCTTCACCACAATCATATGTCTCGCACCATAACGTGGCCTCTTTTCCTTTTCTTCCATACCTTCAGCCTCTTCAGGCATCCCTTATCACCTCCCTCCTGTTCGTCTCATATATGTGAGGCACTTAGGATTAAAAATATCGTAGGAATGATACGAAATACAAGAATCCTCTTATCAAAACCAAACTAGCATGCGATGGCGATTCTGCATCAGGACACGCTTTTGTACAGACTCCGTTGGACACCGGAGGTTTCCAAACCCTCCATGCGCGTGAATCTACTAATGGAGCCCAGAAAAAAGAGGAGGATTGTGGGTTATCTGTTCTCATACCAGTCCTTTCGGAGCCTTTATTCAGGGGCACCACTTATGGTGCCAATGTGATGTTGGATAGGTGATCGAATGCTGGCAACCCACGCCTTGCCGGAGGCTGACATGGCTGTGAAGTCGCCGGTTCCCTCGCTGAAGGTGAATTCGCCACCTAGATTTCGAGCCGTGGGGTTTTCGTTTGGGTTATCAGACCAGTAGATCCACCATTGATATCGGAAGTTGCCAGAATGCGTTGCACAGCTCATATTCCAGTCGCCGTGACAGTAATAGACATTATTCATCCAGTCCTCCTCAGCAGGAAATGGAGGACCTCCGCCCCACCAACCTATTGGACCGACATTCCATTCTCTTAGCCAAGGCAGCGAAGACGTTGCCCAACCTGTTTTTGCCATATTCACATGATAGACAAACGGTTTGCCCATCGGCTTTGCCTGAACAGAGCCAACAGAGACTGCCAGGGAAAACACTAGAACGCTTAGCACCAGAAAGGAAGACTTTTTCATTTTTATTCACCATTTTTGTTTGTTGATTGTATGAAGATAAATAGTTTGTGAAACAATCTTCTATTCCGAAACATGAAGGGGAAAGATATGCAGCGTAACATTGAGATTTCCCACCTGGGGGCATTAGCGTAGCTCCGGATAGCTGTTTGGGCATTTTAATCCTGAAAGCTAGAATCTTTCCAGTTCTTTCCGATGCTCCTTAAAGAATGAACGAAAAGACTTTGTCAAGTCGTATTCTTCCACATCTTTAAGAGAGACCCAGCGTGCATCTAGCGCGTCATCAGCAGGCTTTAGAGTTCCGCTCTTGGGTTTGGCTAAAAACAGTAAAATGACATAATGAAACTGGAATCGTCCCTTCTTATCTTCAAAGATATTATCAACTACGTCCAGGGGTCTCTCAACCGTAATCTCTACGGCCAAACCGCTCTCCTCCTTTGCCTCTCGACGAACCGCGTCACGAACTGTTTCTCCAAGTTCTACTACCCCTCCAGGGATGCTCCACTTTTCCTCCCCTGGCTGAACGCCCCTTTTCACCAGAACCAGCTTTCCTTCATGCATTATGAGTGCTCCGACGCCCACGATTGGTTGTATAGGGTATTCCCGTCTCAAACCAGAGCCCCAGCAAAGAATATCTTCACCTTTCTCTCACACTTAAAAGTAATTTCATCAATTAGGAAATTAGAACTCTAAAGGCGAGACGGAAGAGAGATACATTGAAGCCATTCAGTTTTGTCCACGCTGCAGATCTGCATTTGGGCTATGCACAGTATAATTTGGAGGCGAGACGGGAAGATTTTGACGCAGCATTTCGAGAAGTGGTGGACAAAACCATCGAAATAAAACCTGACTTTATAATCCTCGCAGGTGACATCTTTCAGCAGGCTCGCCCTTCAAACGTCACTCTCGAAAGCGCTATAACCAATCTTCGGCGACTAAAAGAGGCTGGGATACCCGTGCTCACTGTGGACGGCTCTCATGACTCTGCCCCGAACGTCATTACTGGGACTATTCTGAGTCCCCTGGACAGCGCCGGATTGATCCGTTACTTGCCTCGTCACAAGGGCGCATCTTGGCAAAATGAGAGTTGTTACGTTTTTGGCATACCCAACTTTCGGACCCCACGAAGAACCATTGAACGGTTGCCTGCCTTTCTAGAGCAAAACACGCCCTTGCCTGTTCCCTCTCTTTTTAACATATGCGTTTTTCACATGGCTCTGGACATCCCAAAGGTAAAGCCTTCTCAAATGGAAGCGGAAGCCAGTCCTGACCTTCTTCCCGATGGTTTTAACTACTACGCAGGCGGACACATTCACAAGCCACACAAGTCTCCCATCAAGGATGGTGTCCTCGTTTATAGTGGCAGCACTGAAACCGTAAGTTACGATGACGCCAGAGTTGAAAAGGGCTTCTACCACGTTGAAGTTAACAATAAAGGAAACCCAACATGCAACTACGTAAAACTTGAGACACCACGCCACTTCATAGTTCTCGACCATGAATACACCGGGTCAACCCCCGCGAAGATAACTGACACTGCGAGTAGACTGGTCCGCGAAGCTGACGAAGCAGGAGCGGTAATCATTCCGGTATTGCGAGGCGTCTTACCTGTCGAAGCAAACCGCGGAGAGATCGACCTCGCCAAAATCAGAAACGCAGCAAAAAAGGCTCTGATCGTGCGTCCCCTCGTTAGATTACTAGAAACCGAAGTTTCCGAGGAGATAATCCGCTCCATATTTGAGGGGGAATTGAAAGACCTCAAAACGAAGGCCTTTGAATACTTCTTCAAGATTTTTTCCGACCGCCACTCCACGGAGGAGGCTGAAAAAGCGGCGAAGCTCGCTGTGAATCTTATAGAACCCTTAGTAAAGAAGGAGGAGACCAAAGTAAAAGAAGCCTTGGAGGCTTACGCACGTGAGAGTTAAGGAGGTTCAGTTAGAAAACATTCGATCTCACGTCAAAAGCACGGTCCTCTTTGCCGAAGGCTTCAACTGTCTAGTGGGCGGTCTAGGCTGTGGAAAGTCCAGTATCCTCTACTCCATCGACTTTGCCCTATTTGGAGATCCCCTTGGCAGAAGCTACGACTACCTCCTTCGAGAAGGGGCTGACACAGGCAAGATAACCCTGAAATTTGCCCACGGCGGAAATACCTACACCCTTTTGAGAACTCTCCGAAGGCAGGACAAACGCATAAGCCAAGACATGGAACACCTCCAATTCTTCGAAGGAAAGAAACTAATCGCAAGCGCGAAAAACGAGGCAGTCGCTGAACAGTTAAAGGCTATCACGGGTCTCGACAAGGACTTGTTTCGCGAAATCGTCTGGGTGCAACAAGAACATTTGAAGGAACTATTGGATGTGACCCCTCGGAAACGACAGAAGCGCCTAGACGAGTTGTTCGGCCTCTCCGACTACGAAGATGCCTGGAACAATATTGCTCGGTTCCAAAGGGACTACGACGTGGAGAAAGACGTACGTGAACACGATGAAGATGTGATCGGGTTTGAAAGGCTGCAGACTGATTACAACAGAGCAGTAAAAGATTTCGCCTCAGTTGAAAACGAGATCGAAAGTCTTGGGAAAAAACTCCTTCAAGCTGAGTCTATTCTTAAGGAAGCGACTTCACGCCTTGGCAGCCTTGAGGAGTTAAGAAAGAAGACTGAAGAACTGAGCAAAAGGCAAGCTGAGTTGCGGGCAAACCTCGTAAACATCGAAGATAGGTGTGCAAATCTCGCGAATCAAATGGAGCAAAAGAAGGATTCTCTGAGCGACTTAGGAGAAAGCCTCAGGTCTATCGAAACGCAAGAAGCAGCCTACCGGAACAAACTCGTAGAAGTCGGACTCAAATCAGACCAAACGATGGAAGAACTAAGGAAATATGATGAAGCACTCGAAGATCAGATGGTGACCGTGAGAAGTGAACAAGAGTCTAATAGAAGAGAAGTGGCAGCATCCGAAAAGCGTGTCTCAAGCTTAGAAGCAGAAAGCAAATGCCCCCTCTGTCTTCAAACCCTCAGTGAGGAGTATAAGAAAGGTCTTCTGGAACGCCTTCAGAAAGAAAACGTCGAACGTGACAAGAGGCAGAAGGAGCTGTACAGAAACCTCGAGGAACTAGAAGCAGTACGCAACATAGTCAATCTTGTTGACTCTAATCTACAGACCCTTGCTCTCAAGGTCGATGAAGTAAAGAATCGACTGTCCAGCGAACATGATTCACTCGGCAACCTCTCAAAAGAGTTCGAAGAGAAACAACGTCAAGAAAAGATGCTTCGAGAAGAACTCAGCATCACGCGTGACGACATCGCTAAATTCGATATCACTGAGCTTGAAACTGCAAGAAATCTCCGCGATGGGGCTTTCTCCGAATACTCTGCAGCAAAGTATGCGTTAGAATCGATGGAAGTCCGGAAAAGGGACCTCTCGACAAGAATAGACGAGACCAAGCAACGTTTGGATCAAGCTCAAAAGAAAATGGAACGAATAGAGCAGATTAAACGACTCCTCAAAATCATTAACGGAATACGCGGAGCCTACCGAAGCATTCAACCGAGACTACGAAGCGAATTCGTCACGTATCTGGAACAGGCGGTTCGGCAGGTTTTGAATGGGCTCATCGGTGCAACAGGACCCATCTTGACGGCTAAGATCGACGAAACCTATACTCCTATAATCAGAAGCGAAGATGGATACGAGCGGGAAGCCTCACACATCTCTGGAGGGGAGCGAACCTTGCTGGCATTTGCATACCGCATCGGCTTGGGCCAGTTGATAATGCAGTCCAGAACGGGACACGGACTTTTCATGCTTCTATTGGATGAGCCGACTGAAAGCTTAGGCAGGGAAGACGGATCTGTCGATCGTCTGGCTGCGGCTATTTCCAGGCTAAAGGCAATCGAGCAAATAATTGCTGTGACTCACAGTGAGGCCTTTGCTGAAAAGGCTGAACACGTTATACGTGTAGAGAAGGAAGCCGAGGTTAGCCGAGTGTCCTTTGAGAGGTGACTTCTGCTCCCATCTCACCTCTTGGCTCGCTCAAGATTTTGCCTCTTTATTGCAAATTCATAACTTATTTTCCCCGCAACAAGTAACATTTTAAGCGGTGGTGGAAAACGGTGAGCGAGACAAGAGGCTTCAATTTAGCAATCGCCAGACTAATCGAAAAACTCGCGGGAAAGGTGTCAAACCTCGAACTCACCTTTAACGACTTGACGCTCGACATTATAGGGGTCAAAGCCAAGCTGAACGGATCCGTAAGAATGGATATTCTGTACGTCTCAGAAAAGAAGTGAACTTGCAAGTCTTAAATTCACAAACACTCTCCAGAAGTTAGCTTCTGCTTCTCCACGGTAGCCCGCAAGCATTAAAAAGAAGGAAACTTTGTATACAATCTCTCATACACACAATTGCCTCTCACAAATGCTAGGGTTAAAGATGGCTCATGAAAAGATACTTGGCACAATCACCTCTGCGCTAGGTCACCTCGAAGACTCAGTGGATGCTTTAACCAAGGGGGACGAACCGACTGTAGAGAACAATGTTTGGCATGCCGCCGCCGATCTGGAATACGCGCTTTTCCTTTTCTCCCTCAAGGATAAAGATGCAACCCGACGTTCTTCATGGAAACTTGACGCGCATGCAAAGCAAGATGAAATTGAGCCTCTTCTAATGCGTACAAAGGATCTGCTCAAAACTTCCAAGCAAGGCATCAAGGAAGGAAATTTTCTTGAAGCCCATAAGAATGCTTGGATGGCCCGAGGATACCTCTTGAAGGTTCATGACGCCTTTGAGAAGAAGCGAAAAAGCAGCCGCTAGTTGCACTGCCGCAGAGGTTTTCCATCTCCCGCAAGTTTCCTCAATTCGAGAAATCAGAAAAACAAATAATCGATTTGAACAGACATTGTCTACCCGGAAAGAGTAGACAAAATTGCTGACAAAGCTTAAGCAAAGGGTTCAACTCTGGCTGACTTCAGAGGCGAAGCTAGCCCACAGAATAGGCCTAACCCCAAACCGATTAAGCGTCTCCGGAATATTATTCGCAATTCTCTCAGCCGTTTCCTACTGGAGATGGCAGTCTCACGTAGCGCTTCAGATCGGAGCGCCCCTTCTCCTGCTAGCGTCAGGTCTCTGTGACGCTTTGGACGGGGTGCTTGCACGGACATATGGACAAGCCACAGTCTTCGGAGGGTTCCTTGACTCTCTACTGGATAGGTACGCTGACGCTATCGTTTTGAGCGGTATCATTCTCGGGGGACTCTGCAGTCCCGTTATAGGAATTATCGCGGTGGTCGGGTCATTGTTGGTGAGCTACGCTCGAGCGAGGGCAGAAGCATCTGGAGTAAAGATGGAGGCAGTCGGCTTGGCTGAGCGCGCGGAACGGTTAATCATGCTCCTGGTGGCAAGTTTTCTCGGCATCGCTTGGCTAGAAATTCTGGGTTGGGGTGTGATCGTTTTAGCAGTTGTCACAAATGTAACTGTGCTTCAGCGGGTAGTCTACTTTCGTAGAGCAGTTCAACAGAGGGAAAAGTAGTTTTCAGTTTATGGGTTTAATATCGTCTTCGTCGGGGACGGTATCTCCTTTCATCCTTTGCGCGCACCTTGACCACACCGCGGTGCACGGCGCATGAAACGCAATAGTACTTTGTCACTTGTCGGCTGGGTAGATAGGCGCCCTTTTGACGAAGCTCTTTCGCTATCCTCGGGTCGACGACGGAGACTCGGCGAGACGCTTTTTTGGCTTTGTCACGTGGCACAAGTTGGCCGCAGCTGTTGCACTGGACGTAGCCACTTCTTCCTTTGCCACCTTTGGATCGGCCTCGGGACTTCCGTTTCACCGGCATAGCTTTTCCTCGAACTGACCATTCTCAAACGAACTTATAACTCTGTTCACAAGATTAATTCATATACCTTGTGCTCCTTGTCTGCGGAGAAGTATGTTTGACATAATCACCGTAGGCCACTTCGCGATCGACCTCATAGTCTCGCCCACGATTTCTACGCCTAAGCCTTCGTTGGGAGGCGCCCCAACTTATGTTTCGTTGGCCGCTGGAAAACTCGATGCGCGGGTTTCGGTGATCTCTAAGGTCGGTGAAGACTTCTCTGAGGAATACCTTGGCTTTCTGAGCTCCAATGCTATTGACCTGTCGGGACTTACGAGGGTGAAGGGTACATCAACAACAAGGTTCATTCTGAAATCCGCGAATCGGAAACGGAAGCTCCAGTTGAAGAGTCAAGCCCCACCGATTTTGCTCCAAGATATCCCGCGTTCTCTAAGAGCCAAGGCTATCCACATCGCGCCCATTGTACACGAAATCTCGCGCGAAGTCATTGAGCAACTACGAACACAAGCAGATACCCTCTCCTTGGACCCCCAAGGATTTGTACGACGATTTGACCAGCGTGGAAACACTCGCTTGAATAGATGGTATGACCCCCTCGTCCTTCAGCAGGTCGACTTGTACAAATCGTCACAAAACGAAATCAAAACGGTAACAGGTCTAGCCGATTTACATTCTGCCATGAAAAAAATCCGCAAATGCGGAGTAAAAACAGTCATAGTAACAGCGGGCGTGAAGGGATCTACACTTCTCCATGAAGATAGATTCTATGACATACCTCCTTGTCAGCCAACGGTTGTCAAGGATGCCACAGGCGCTGGCGACGCATTCATCGGAGGATTTCTAGCCGAGTATACAAAAGAAAAGGAACCCATGTGGTGTGCCTGTGCTGGATCAGCCGCAGCTTCCTTTGTCGTTGAAGGTGTTGGGCCGTCAGTGTTTGGAGAAAAGGAGGAAGCCTATGAGAGAGCAGCAGATATCTATGATAAAGTTGTTGTTCAAAGGAAATAATGCAAAACTGTGTGAGTTCCACTAGAAGAGGCTGTTTTGGCTTATTTTGAATGTTGGTTTTGAGTGCCTACTCGGTAGACATAGATTCCCCCCGCGCGCGCATCGATCGTAGTTGCCCTTACTTCGGTCTCTCAAGCCACCTGAAAACGGCAACAGTTTTTATGGGTCTTGGTTCCTAGCAGTTGCTATGAAACTGACAATTGTAGGCTCAGGCGGAACCACACCTACCCCTCGACTCTTTTGTCAATGTCCTATCTGTGAGAAAGCAAGAAAAGAAGGGGAACCATACAAGAGAAACAGCAGCTCCTTGTTCGTACATGACATTTTCACTTTGATTGATTGCCCTGAAGATATTGGAGATTCGCTGAATCGCAGAAGCATCAAGAGGGTTGATAATCTATTCATCACTCATTGGCATCCCGATCACACTTTCGGTTTGAGGCCACTGATGGAAGCCCATTATGATTTCCTCGAGAGCAGTTCAGAAAAATCCGTCAAAGTTTACCTGCCAAGGAGAGTCTTGCAGGATTTGAAACAGCACTATCCTTCCATATCCTTCTTTGTGGAGACCCTGAAAGTTGCAACTGTACATGAAATCGAACATGAGCGATCCATGCATTTTGGAGACATGAAGATAACCGCAATTGGCTATAGGGGCGGGGATTCAAACACTTTTGCCTACCTGCTTGAGGAGACAAACAAGAGAGTTCTGTATGCGCCTTGTGATACGATGAATTTTGAACAAAAGATCTTCAACGTTGATCTGCTGATTAACGAATGCGGCGTCTTTTCGTACGAGAAAATCAAGCATGAGATCCCGTTTCCAGCCTTGATGGAGAGAATAAAGCTACTCAAACCGAAGAGAACAATCTTGACACATATTGAAGAAATCGAAATCAACGCTTGGGGTTGGAATTACCTCGACAAAATGAAAGAACGATATGCTGATGTCAATTTCGACTTCGCGTACGATGGCATGGAGATCGAAGTGTAAAATGCGGCGTGTTTTCCAATAATTCGAGGTAAAGACGATATCGTTGAATGTGTAATCAACAAACAGAAAAACATAGACTCTAGAAATTTAATCCCATCTCTTACAGATACATTTTTCTCGAGGTAGACAACATCCGTTACATATTCGCGCACGCATACCACAAAGCACAAGGGTAATATAGAGTAAACTTTACGTTGACATAGCAAAAGCGGAGGCTTTCGTGTTGGGTCGCGTTGGCAAAGGCGCCAAGTGCAGCGTCGTCGGCTGTGATAAAGAGGCTGTACGCTCCCTCTCCACCGAGAAGGTGAGCTCTGCTGGATTGAACGTCGGTGAAACAAGACGGGCGTACCTTTGCAAGGAACACTACAAGGAATTCAAAAGAGAAACAAAAAAAGAGAAAATGCTGGAGAAATGGAGATACCGAGGCTAGACCTAACGCAAGACTAATCTACAATTCTCTCTCTTAACACTACAGTCGCTCCGAAACAATCTTGCGAAGATGAACAGAAATTGAGAATACTCCAACTGCACTCAAACTTCATAGCATATAAACCGATCAAAAAGGAGGCTGCCATCGCGGAAGAGTGCGAGACAAAGGAACAGAGACTCGAAAAACTCGCTGTATTGTTCACCTGCGTTGAAGAGGGAGACAACGAGGCCGTTGCCAAGAAGTCTGTCGAAGAAGTCAAATCCTCTCTCAAAACATTGAAAGTCAACAGAATCCTGATCTATCCCTACGCCCATCTGAGCAATAGATTAGCAAAACCTGCCCAGGCCTTGAAACTCATCAAAGTCATGGAGAACTATTCAAAGGAGTTGGGCATCGAAACCTACAGAACGCCCTTCGGTTGGAACAAACAATTTACCCTTTCAATAAAGGGGCACCCTTTAGCCGAACAATCGAAAATAATCACACCAGACGAGGTGAAAGAAGAAAAGAAAGTAGAGTGGGAAGTACCGACCCCCGAGTACCTAATCTTAACCCTGGACAACGAAACTGTGCATCCGAAAAAGTACCGTTTTAACGAAGATGAAGAAGATCTCAAGCTTCTTGTAGAGAAGGAGGCATTCAGAAAGGAAGCTCCTGGAGGGGAGCCACGAATCCTAAACATACTGAAAAGATTTGGATTTGAATGGGAGCCCCACTCCGATTCTGGTCATATGCGATACGGACCCAAAGCCGCCCTAATGGTTGATCTGGTTGGAGACTACGCCTGGAAGAGTGTCAATGAATTGGGTATCCCAAGCTTCTCTATAAAAGGAACAAACCTGTTCAATCTGGATGTCCCCGCAATCAAAGAGCATGCCGATCTCTTTGGGGAAAGATTGTATAAAGTTCCTCTTGATCACGAAGAGTATGTTCTAAAATATGCTGCATGCTTCCAGCAATTCTCCATGCTGAAGGACTGGACAGTCAGCTACAAGCAAGTGCCTTTTGGAATGTTTGAAATTGCGGACAGCTACAGGTTAGAGCAGTCGGGTGAATGTTCACTTGGATTCAGGCTTAGAAGATTCTACATGCCAGATTACCACATTTTCTGCAAAGATTTGGAAAAAGCCAAGGAAATGTCGATAAATGTCCATAAAAAGATTTACGAAAAGGTGCGAGAACTAGGAATCGAGTATGTTTCTCTCTACAACCTAACAAAAAGTTTCTTCGAGGAAAACAGGAAATATTTCAGCCAGTTGCTTAAGATAGAGAAAAAGCCAGTTCTGTTACGCTTCGTTCCCGAAGGAAAATACTACTGGGTCATAAACGTTGAATATAATATAATAGACGAGCTAAAACGTCCTAGAGAGATCGCAACATTTCAAATCGACATTGGAAACGCAAAGAGGTTCGGAATCAGATACCTGGACAAAAAGAAAAAAGAGGTTCATCCACCTATACTCCACATCGCAGTTCTAGGCGGAATAGAACGCTACATTTTCACCGTCCTCGACACCGCCCTAAAACAAGAAGTTCCAAGCTTACCCCTATGGCTCTCGCCAATTCAAGTTCGACTGATACCCCTTTCCAACGAGTTCATCCACAACTGTGAGAAACTCGCCGATGACATCGAGAAACAACGCATAAGAGCTGACTTGGACGATAGACCCTTAACTATGCAAAAAAAAGTTAGAGAGGCAGAGATGGAATGGATCAACTACATAATCGTAGTTGGGCGGAAGGAAGTCGCTTCACAAGTTCTGCCGGTACGAGACAGAGAGACCAGAAGAATCAGGAAGATGCAGCTACTAGAGCTAATAAAAGAGATACAGGAAAAAACAGCAGACAAACCATTCAGACCCTCAACACTCCCAAGACAGCTATCGAAGAGACCCCAATTCTAGTCCAAGAGCCTGTTCAACGTATTTCTCCAAGAACTTGTTCATGCCAAAAAAGGCATGAAACCGATTAACTCAATCATATCATCTTGTCACTGACACCAGAACTGCGAAGGATATAGTCAAAGCGCGCGCGTATTGTTAGCAATCAATTAGATCATGCAAAGCAAGAGGCGAAGCTTTCTTGTCGAAACCTGTCTGTTATTCCGATATTCCAGATCGAACTTGTATATCAATACTGCAAAGACATAAGTTTTAAGATGTTATTTCCTTAAAAAGGCTCAGGAGGCTCAGGAGTGTCTAATTCTCCACCAAAGCTCAAGACTATAGGTATTGAATCAATTATGCGAAAATTGATCCTGGCAGCTGTTGTCATCGTGGGTATCGGCTATATTCTAACCAACATTGGAGGAGTTACGATGTTGGGCTATTTCCTCACGACGCGTTCCATTACTACAACGGAGATTTTTCTAATTTCAAGTGCGGTGCTTTTCTTGATAGCCTTAATCGTACTGATGATAACAGGGGTTTTCTTGGCTATTGGAGGATTACAGTATTCGAAAGGAGGGAGTCTGCCACAAGGAGTGATCTTCGTTAGTACATTGTTGGCATCCTTTTATCTACTATGCCTAGGCATTGGATCAGCACTGTTGCTTCCTCAGGTGAGCGTCAACGCGTGGCTTCTGGTTGTAGCTCCTATAATCGTAATGGTAGGGACAGCAATCTACATGATACCGACTTTTCATCTCAGACCCATCGGTTCTCTCCTCGGAATAATCGGTGGGATACTCTTGGCAGTTGTTATGTTGGATCCCCCTACTCTGGGACTAATCTTGGGTAGCATGAATGAGATGTGGAACGATGTTCCTTTTACTGGATCATTCATGGCTATGAGCTTTCTGGAGGGATTGGCGTTCGTGCTGGGCTCTTTAGCCGCTTTTGTTCATTCGATCTTTGCGGAACGAAAAGAAGACTTGTTGACCCATGTTATTCTTGCTATAACCGGACTGGTCTATGGAATTGGAATGTTCGCAGGGTCCCTTATTCTCTCGTTTAGTTTTCTAAATCTTCTCTGGAAAGCACCTTGGTTGGGACCCTTTTACAACGTGCCGAACTGGGTCTTTGGCATGGGAGTATTCTGGAGCGCTAGCCTCATCATTCAGGTCATCGGAGGCATTGTTCTCATTGTGTGTGGCTGTATGGGGTTCACATTCGCGGCACAAGAATTCTCCCAGCAATGGCTCATCTCCTACTCAATAGAAACCATAGACGCTCCGCGCAAAGTGCCCCGAAGAACTAAAACCCGCTAGCGTTTTTCGTCGAGTTCATTTTTGGTGATTTTCAACGTTGACTTCGATTGTACTACTCTCTCTATTTTTGTTGCAAAAAGTATATCAAAACATTAACAGAATATCTCTCTCTTTAGGAGAAGGTGACTATGGAAGATAAGGAGCCCTTTATTTACGTTAATGGAAAGTTCTATCCCAAGCCCGAAGCGAAGGTTTCTGTTTACGATCATGGACTCCTCTATGGTGACGGCGTGTTTGAAGGAATAAGAGCCTACAACGGCTCCGTGTTCAAACTGAAAGAGCATATAGACAGGCTGTATAAATCCGCTCACACGATCATGCTGAAGATACCCTTAGCGAAAAGTGAAATGACAAAAGTCGTTCTTGAGACACTCAAGAGGAACAACTTGAAAGATGCTTACATTCGGCTGGTTGTCACAAGAGGCGTTGGGGACCTTGGACTAGACCCAAGAAAATGCCATAAACCGACAGTGATCATCATCACCGAACCAAACATACTACTCCACGACGCAGAAGGACGAGCCAAAGGCGTAACCACTATGATCTCATGGGTGAAAAGAGACCCCGTAGACGCAACAACTCACGAAGTCAAATCGTTGAACTACTTAAACAGCATCCTAGCTAAAATTGAGGCCAACACTACTGGTGTAGATGAGGCCATATGCTTAGACAAAAACGGCTTTGTCTGCGAAGGAGTAGCTGAAAACATATTCATTGTAAAAGACGGCGAAGTTCTGACGCCTCCAGTCTCCACGGGCGCGCTCCCTGGAATAACGAGAAAAGTAGTGATGGAACTGGCTGCTAAGCTGGGGTATGTAGCTATGGAGAAGAATATAACGCCAAACGAATTATTCAATGCTGACGAAGTCTTCTTCACAGGTACCGCAGCAGAGATCGTATCAGTGAGAGAGATAAACAAACGGACTGTCGGTCCTGGAAAAATAGGGCCCGTTACGAAACGCCTGATCCAAGAGTTCAGTAAACTCGTAAGAGATCCAAGACAAGGAATACCGATCAAGTAACTAGAGAGCGACAAATACCACTCAAAAGAGACGTACCCATTCGCTGTGTTCTTCGTTACGAAGCGCTCAATTGTTTGCCCCGGCACGGGCTCCTGTGCCGACTACGGGAGCGTACGTGTATGAGACGCTTTGTATCCTTCTGCGGTGTGTACGGTAATGGTTACAGCCTCACCACGGTGGTCAGACCAGTCCCACGAACACTTGAATGTTACAGATCCGGTTGGGTGAAGTACATAGGGAAGACCAGTAGGAGCGACAACTGTCACGTCTTGAACCGTCTCATTCTGTAGGGTCACGGCTATACTGGTGACCAAAACATACGAGGGAGAAAATTCGTGATTTCCGACGGTAAGATTGAAATAATCGGTGACTGCGGCATTGAAAAGAGCATCAGAAATAACCAGAGGTGCTGGTGTAGCTTCAGTAAGAGATGCAGAGTAACCCTGCAAGGAATAAATGGTGATTGTTACGTCCTCGTTCCAATGACTTGTCCAATCCCAGTTGCACTTGAATGTAACTGCTTTGTCGACGTAAAGCGCATAGTCTAGTGAGGGCGGAGCGGCTACGGTCAAGTTCTCAGGGATCTCATTGCGGACAGTTATTCTCGTGATATTAACAAATTCTTCGAGAGAAAATTCAGAGTTTTCGATTGTAACGTTGAAGTGCGATGTGTCAGTGATGTTGAAAAGAATGTCTGTAATCCTCAGGATGACACGGGGGGTCGTGGCTTGGATAGTGGATTCCGTGAAACCTTGCAGAGTGTGTACCGCAACTGTTACGTTCTTCTCTCGGTAATCGGTCCAGTTCCAAGAGCATTTGAACGTGACACCGGTTTTCGGGACTAGCCGATAGGGAAGGCTGAGCGGAGGTATGACTGGTATGTCTGAGAAGCTTTCATTCTCAACTGCCACTGTTATATTCGACAGGGTGACATAAGTGGGAGAATCTTCAGAGTTCTCAACGGTGACGTTAAAGTATGTTGTGTTAGTGACGTCGAAAAGAACATCAGTGATCTCAATGACTACTGGTGAGGGAAGAGCGGTACGGTTAGGCGGCTTGGGATAATACGCTACATAACCCTGCAAGGTATGCACAGTGATCGAGATGTTCTTCCCTTGATAGGCTGTCCAATCCCATGAACCCATGAGCAGAACCGAATCGCCTGAGTGTAATGAAAAAGGTAATGTATGAGGATCACGAGTGACAACGTTCTCTGAGTTTGCGGTTATCCGTGTGACGTTGACGTGTGCGAGAGAGGACTCAGAGTTTTTCAGGGTCATGTTGAAATGGGAGACACTTATCGTAGAGTTGAAGCGGACATCAGTAATCTGGAGATCGACAAGAGGCGTCTCATATTTGCGGTTGGGACCAGAGCCATCTTCAACAAAAACAGAGATTTCTATGGCTTGGCCCGTATAGTTAGCCCAGTTCCAGAAACAATCGAACCTTGCAGATTCACCCTTCGGAAATTCTTGTGGAAGCGAAGGGTTCACATTCGTTACGTTATGAAAGACGCCGTCCTCTGTCAAAACTCCGATTTTCGTAATCTTGGCTGGCTCCTTTGACGTGGAATAGGTTGGATAGAGAACGGTTAGGTTGAAATAGGTCGTGTCTTGGGGATTAAAGGTCGCGCTGCTTATTGTTATGCTAGGTGTTTCTGGGTTGCGATATTCGAGAGACTCGTAGTAGCCTACAACCCACAAGTACGAGAGAAGTGCGCCAATTATCGCTGAGATGATTAAGAGTAGAATAAGAAAGATCCTCGAAATTGCTTTCACGTTCTCGATTATTCTCATGCGACTTCCTCATGATGAGTTTTATCCGGTGTTGTTCAGAGATCAACGTTGATATGATTGTTCTTTCCGTTGATACCGTTTATGTGGATAACTCAGCTTATTTTCTTTTTCTTAGCTTAAGCTAAGATTTCATGTAAGAGGGGCGTCTCTCTATTAGCCGGTGGATTTGCCATGAAAGACACCTTCCAACATGAAGCTGACTTCTCCGAGCAAACCACTATGGCGATATGGCTTAAAAAAGCATGAGGTCCCCAGGGCAATGGGAGCCAGTAGCTACGTGAGGTTAAAGGGCTCTTTGAGTATGCGGAATTAGATCCAGATGAGCTGGTGCTGCTTGGGAAGATGTGGACTCTTACAGACATGAAAAGAAGTTTCTAAGAGAGTGGACAATGAAAATTGGACCCTACATGTATGGAAAGAAATTGGAGAGCGTCACTCCAACACAAGACAGACGTACCTGGCAGCAATAGTCAGCTTTTTCAAACTTCATAGAATCCCAGTTTGCCAAGAAAGGGAGAGGCATACTCAAGGAGCTACCTCCAGGTGCTACGCCTCAAAGGAAGTACCCGTTCTATATGTGACATAGCCCAGATGACGTACGTGAGGCGAATCGTCGGTTGTTCATGGCGTCAGCGTGCAATAGCTCTCTTCACTAACTGCATGCATGCGCGCGCGTACAAGTATTGGTTATACCTTTTTGGTGGTGTCTATTTCAATACCTTTTTGTGTTCGTTTGAAGGGAATTTTGTAAAGCTTGAAAACATATATCAATTCCTTGTAGGCTTTGGCATTCACTCTGATTTCATTCATTGTAGGCACTCTTAACTTCAGTTTTCCTTTCTTCATTAACTTGTCGACTTTTCTGGAAAGTTTCCCCGCGCTCACCAAGTCATGGATTTGTTCCTTGAAAATCTGTTGGCGCTGTTTTTTATCCTTTTTCTCCTCGCCTGGGAGAGCTATTCGCCTTACTCTAATAGTCCGAGACACATCCTACCACTTCCGAACATAGGCATCCTGGTAACCTATCTCATTATACATCAAGAACTTCAACGAGTCTAGCTAAGTTCTTTCGCTTTCTTCCTAGCTCTCTTTAGTCTATGTTGCAGTTTCTCTATTCTTTTTTCCTCAGCGTGCAGTTTGATTTGTTTGACTAGGTTTTCGTAGATTTCCTTTCCTATTATGATAACCTTGTCGTAGGCTTTGACGACTTTGCCAAGTTTAGTTGCTTCAAACATTGATTCTATCAGGTTTCTCGTGATTCCTGTTGTTTTCCGCTTATCATATACCAGTTGGACTGCTTCGACATTATTCCGTTTAGATATAGCTGGAGCAAGCCTCTTTATATCCTCGTCTCTTTGGATATCTTTTCTGATGATATCCACGAGATCAATTGTTGAGATAGGCATCTCGAACCAGGTACCTACCATGCTAGAACGGCTTGGCCGTCTTCCTTTGAGAACTTGGGCTTCAATCGAAGAGTGTATCAGAAACATTAGCCTCTTATTTGTAAGATAAATGTTTGTCAATGAATACGCAACTGGAATCTCCTTTGTCTCAGATCCACTCCACTTCTTGACGTCAACTTCTTTCACGAATACTGTAGGCGTTGTACTTCTGCTTTCAAAAACTAGTTTTTCATCGCCCTGCAATTCTTTGTATACTCCAACCGTTTTGCTCATATTTTTCTCCCCCTTTTTGTTCAAGTTTCTGACTGATTTAAAACTTCTTAATCCTAAAATATGATCTGAAATCCTTATGCGCGCATCATGTCAAGACTAGACGAGTTCCGTCTTTGCTCAGATGCCGCTTTCGGGGAAGATGCCGCTTGGTGTGCCACGCTTTCAACGTCGTCAACTTTTTGATCGAGAACCCATGTAACTCGTACGCCCCGCTCTTCTTCTGAACAGTCCGCAAAGCCAACTCCTCATACGTCTCTTCTGCTAGACCTACCACCTCCCTTCAACCTGAAACCT
>CAYGAE010000026.1:0-17910 GCA_964347855.1 uncultured Candidatus Bathyarchaeia archaeon | reverse complement strand
GCGGACCTAGGTTTAATGTGAAGAAACCAGTTGAACTTGACAAGGAATACGAAGCTCAAATTGAGGAAATAAGCAGAAGAGGCGACGGCATCGCAAAAATCGAAGGATTCGTCATATTTGTGCCAAATACCAAGCGAGGAGAACAGGTGAAGTTCAGAATAACGAGCGTCAGCAGAAGGTTTGCAGTAGGCGAGCTAGTGGAAGCCTGACACCGCCACAGCTAGCAACTCCTTTCCTCTTTTTGTGTCCCTTTGTGAGTAGCTTCTTCAAATAGAAAACAAGAAAGCCTTTGCATCGTCAGTGGTTAAGGTAGGTACACCAAAAGGGCTATCACGCATCCGTAGTAGTCCGCTGGTATTTTCGTCACTTCTGTTCTGCGGTTTATCTTTTGGATCTCAATTTCGCGGATTTTTGCCATCTCTCTGATCTTCCAGTTCAAGGTTTCTTCCAAAGCCGTTTGGTCCATGTGGCCGTGGGCTTCTGCTACAAGACCGTATTTCCTATCCTTTTCCCACGTCCACGCTATTCCAGCGCTAATGCTGGTCCTTTCACTTCCATCCATCCGAGCTACTACGGCGTGGGTTATTGAGCCAGCAGGTATTTCTATCTGTTTTGTTTCTCTGCATTTTGGCGGAAGTATGGAGCTGACTGGAACGATGTTGCATTGGGATATTCCAGCATTTTTCAGGGCGAGGTCAAAGGCGTTTAACTCTGAAACTGAGCTAACGGCTTTTCCACTGGTCACGAAGAATTCTTTCGGAATCATCCTTCGTTCTTAACCTCAATTCCTAGTCTCACGTATTAACATGATATTTAATCTTGTGGCAACAGCAGATTGGATGATATTTATATATTAACCTCATCAAAGAATACAGTTCAAGTTGAAGCGGGATGAACCCCTATCCAGTTGTGACAAGACGGAACGGCAGAACTCGGAGTGGAAAAGGCTTCAGCAGAGATGAATTACGAGATGCTGGAACAAGCCCCCGACAAGCCCTAAAATCAGGGATACCCGTCGATCTACGGAGGAAAACAAAGCATAAAGAGAACGTCAAAATCCTCAAACAGCACTTGCGAAGTTTGAGATCTAAGAAACCCTCTAAGTCAGTGTGAATTCAGAACTCTACTGAAAAGAAGACACTTGTAGGTGGTTGTGACGCGAGTTGCCTCAAATGCCGATAACCTACGTTGACATCAGATTCTTTGCTCATGCGACCGAAGATCCGAATAAGATCACTGAGGCAGTGCAACGCGTTCTCCCAAGCGACTACCTCAGCGACATCACCTTCAGGAAGCGCAATCTACGTGGGCATTATGGCAACCCCATCACCCTTTTTGAAACCAGGATAAGAGACAAAAAGATAATCAAAGCTTTTATCGACAATCTTTCCGTGCGTCTTAACGAGCTTGACAAAGAGACACTTCGTAGAGAAATCGATCGTCATTTTGAGGAAGGAAGCCTCTACGTAAGACTGGACAAACAAGCCGCTCTTAAAGGCAAGCTTCAACTCTGCACCGCAGATCCCATTCGCGTACGCCTGCGGCTCAAAAAAGCCCAACACCAAGACATCATAAAGGCTTGGCAGGAACTTGATTTGCTAAAAAGTTATGAGGAATAGGCAGCAAAGTTTCAGGCGTACATGAATACGGAATTCTGGTTTGCCACTTAGAACAGCTCTGGGATGCCCTAATGAAAAGGTTCGCCGATCTGCACCTTTGTGCGCCGATAGGAAATCTTGATGAAGTAAGGAGCATGGTCAGCAAGTCCTCTGAACTGGGATATAGCTTGGTTGGCATACCTCTTCCAAGGGGCATCGCAGAAGACAGGATTCGTCAGTTGCGAATGGTCTGTGACAACGCTAACATGGACTTCGTTACAAGAATCGATCTGATCCCAAGAACGTCTCGTGAGCTGCTCCGTGACCTACGCCGCTTTAGACGCAGATTTGAGATCGTGTCAGTTTTGTCCGTCTCGAAGGCTGTCGCCAGGCAAGCGGCCAAGGACAGACGTGTAGATCTTCTATCTTTCTCGGTTACGAACCTTCGTACTCGTTTCTTTGATTACGCAGAGGCGGAACTAGCCTCCAGAGCGTTGTCATGTCTTGAGATCGATATTGGGCCTCTTCTTAATCTAGCGGGGTTCCAAAGAGTTCGTCTCATCTCTCGTCTGCGAGAAGAAGCGGCCATCGCAAGGAAGTTCAACGTCCCTATAATAATTTCAAGCGGAGCAGGAAACGAATATTTGCTACGGGGGCCCCACGATTGTGCGGCGCTCGCCAGCCTCTTCGATTTAGCCATTCCACTGTCATTGTGTGCTCTCTCCGAAAATCCTGTTGAAGTTGTTGAGCGAAACCGAGGGAAGTTGAGCCCGGACTATTTAGCTCCAGGCGTACGCATCGTAAAGAGGGGAAAATGAATGGTTCGGCGCATGAAAAGGCGTTATCTCGCCCTTCAAGTTGTAAGCGAACACCTTATCAACGAAAGAGACCTCATGGGCGCTCTTCGAAAAGCCCTCCTTCAGCTTTTTGGAGAGTACGGTGCCAGTCAAGCCAGACTTACGTTGATCGAATACGGCTCGCAGAAAAAGTATGTCATAGTATGTTGCTTGAATGAAGCTCTCACACTGGTTAGGGCGTCCATCGCCTCCATAACAGAAGTAAACGGAAAGCCTACAGCCATTCGCGTCACAAGGGTTTCTGGCACATTAAAAGCACTTCGCAAGAAGGCCCAACTCCAGGCCTAATGTAAAACTTGTCCAGACCGATGTCAACAGGATGAAGACCTTATGGCAATCAGTCCCCAGAAAACAAAACGGATTTCTAGATCTCGATTTCGTAAGAGGGTGGGCTTACAGGTTTTTGCGGTTTCCGCACAGTTCTTAACAATAACGCTATAGCTATTCCTGCTACAAAGCCGCCGATGTGCGCCCAATATGCCACTCCACTGGAAACTCCATACGCAAGCGTCACAGTGCCAGAAAACAGTTGTAGGATAAACCAGAAGCCTAAGAAGAAGACTGCCGGCACCCGCACGAAGGTGATTAAAAAGTAGAAGATCAAGGTAACAATCCTCGCCCTCGGATAAAGAATCAGGTAGGCGCCCAGAATCCCTGAGATGGCGCCGGAGGCTCCAATAGTTGGAACGCTGAGGTCGCTCGTTGTTAGTAGGTGTGCTAGACTGGCCGCTAGTCCGAAAAGTATATACAAACCAAGGTAACGCAAATGTCCAAAGGCGTCCTCGATGTTGTCGCCGAATATATACAGATACAACATATTCCCTGCCAAATGGATGAGGCCACCGTGTAGAAACATGGAAGTAACGAGTGTATGAAGATCACGCCCCTGAACAATATTCGCCGGGATCATCCCGAGATTGTAAACCGCCTCCAGCAGAGAAGTGTAGCCTGGAAACCAAGTAGCAAAGAAGGCCGCGATATTGATTATGATGATAATCCAAGTGACGTGAGGCCTAGTCAAGGAACGGTTCTCGTCTCGAACAGGAATCAACGCCGTTTTCACCATATCTCGGAGTTAGATAAAGATGTGGTGAACGTTATAAAGTAATAGCCTTGTTTTTGCGTTAGTCGAGAAGTTAGATGACGAGACGTTAGGTTACTTTAACGAGAGAGACGCTTTGTGTGCGATTAGCCTCTGATCTTCCGCTATTCCGCCAAAAATCCTTTCAACCAATTCCTTTCCTTGTGTAAGTCTGCCGACTGCGTGATGACTACCATTCGTTATCGAAGCTATGTTTTGAGTTACCTGACATCCGTAGGCTTCTCGGCCATAGAAGTGCGGGTTCGTGTTAACCACGACGGTGTGAATTCCCTCCTTCTTGACCATCTTAGCGACTGAAATTGTGTCTTTGACGGCCAAATCCTCGTACTCTCTAACAGCTATACCAATTGTGTCGTAGGTACGGATTTCATCGGTTTCCAAGCCTCTCTTGAGAGGAACGTTTGCACTTCCATCGGTTATGATAACCATCACTGGGATCGTTGACCTATTTCTCCGCTTAGCTTCTTTGAGAACCTCCCATGCTTTGAGCATTCCCGCAGCCAAAGGCGTAAAGCCACTGATTCGCAATCCCAAGAGCTTGTTTGCCACAACTCTCAAATTCGTTATCGGATGCTGAACCGTGACTGCTCCGGTCTCTTTGAGGGCCACTATTCCTACTCTGTCTCTATACCGATACGCATCACTGTGCAGTTTCATTATCGCTTCCTTCACTTCTTCGATGCTGAATATCATCGATCCGCTTAGGTCGAGGACAAAAACGATGGTCATGGGAGCCTTGTAAAGCCTTAACTTCTCGCGTACATCCTCCACACATATTTTGAGTGCAGTTTCCAGTGGCTTTCCTCGGTCCTTCTGTCTTCTGGCCGCAGCCCTTATTGTTGCTGGTAGATGAATGTCTCTAGGTTTGGCTTGTGGAAATCGCCAACCCCGCGATCGACCGCGATGAAGGGTGGTTATTGTTTCAGCCCTCTTTCCCGCCGAACTGCTGACTCCGCCAATAGGTTTCGGCATTTTGAAGAGTAGTTTAAAGGGTGCCAGAGCTGCTCCTTTGATCTTGGTAAGAAAAGAGACGCCTTCCGTAGTATCGGGTGGTTTTAGAGCAGAACTGACCGTGGGAATCATCTTCATTTCACCCTTCATGTGCGCAGCAACGTAAACCCCTTTAGAACTTTGTGGCCTCGGTTTGGAACTCACCGCTGGCATAGCCTTTATCTCACCTTTCTCGGGTTTAAACTCCTCCTCTAAGGTTTCCCCCGGAATTTTCTCCGTGCCTTTGGTGACCCCTTCTTCTAAAACTGGGGCCTTTTTGGGCGCTTTCTTTAATTTTTTTCCGAAGCCAAATGTTATTCCCCCCATCAATCTGTTTAGCTTGAATATAGCCTCACGATATTTTGCGACGAGTTTTTTGAAACGACTTTTTTCGAGGGAGGTTTCCTCTTTTTGGCTGGCTTCTCCGCGCGCCCAGAACATAGCCCGTCCCTTCAACGATTTTCTTTTTTCTCCTTTCTCACCTGTCTCAGGTTCAGTCTTTGAGACTGTTTCTTCTATGTACTTGACTTCCTTGATTTTGGCCATGAAAATCTCTTTAATTTCTTCTGGGGTGGCGGGTTCTAAGAAGCCGCCTTCTCTTGTCCTGTGGCTTAAGGCGAGTTCAGAAGCTACAAGAACATCGTGTAACGTGGTTCTGGTCCTGTTCTCGAAAGCTGCTAGCGTTCTTGCTGTTTTGCTGACCACTATGTCGGGTCTCATTCCATCTACTTTTAGATCCAGGCATGCCTTACATATTGCTTCGAGAAGGTTCTCAGGCATCTCAACCTTTGGAAGCACTTCTCGTGCTCGAGTTATCCGGTTTTTTAGTTCTTCTTGAACCGTGTTGTAGTTTTCACGAAGTCTTTCCGGGTTTTCCTCGAACTCGATGTTTCTCTTGACCACTTCCATTCTTTCTTTGACTGATGTAATTCTTTCGACGCTGACTGATAGGGGAAAGCGATCGAGAAGTTGAGGTCGAAGTTCGCCCTCCTCAGGGTTCATGGTTCCAAAAAACACAAAGCGAGAGGGGTGGCTGACCGATATTCCCTCACGTTCTACGACGTTCCAGCCTGTGGCGGCGGCGTCCAGTAGGTCGTCTGCTATGTGATCCGGTAGCAGATTTATTTCGTCAACATACAGAATGTTTTGGTTTGCCTCTGCGAGAATGCCAGGTTCCAGGGCTTCTACGCCTAGTTTGATTGCTTTTTCAACATCGAGGCTTCCTATGACTCTGTCTTCAGTGGCTCCGAGTGGAAGATCGACGACGACCATTTCACTCTCTTTGACTGGTAGTCTCTCTTTCTTGTAGTAGCGTTCTCTACATTTGGGGTCCATGTTAGAAGGGTCGTAGGGGTTGCAGTTGAAGGGACAGCCCTTAACAACGCTTATTTTTGGCAGGATGTCGGTTAGTCCCCGCACAACGGTTGTCTTTCCAGAGCCCTTAGGGCCACGGATGAGCACTCCACCAATTTTTGGGTTGATGGCATTAATGAGGATAGCTAGTTTCAGCTTATCTAACGAAACTATGGCTGAAAAGGGGAAGACCACCCTTCGCTGCATGAGCCTGGCACCCATATTTACATGACGTGAGAATAGTATAATAATCTAGTGTTGAATTACTTTCTACTTGCGGGATGCTACTTTTCGTACGGAACAGAGTATAAGAACCTCAGAATTGCGTCAATAGATTCTTGGAGTAGTGAGAAACGTTGGGTGGAATGAAAACTACATATCCTGGTCCAGTACGCTTCGCCTCGATTCCACAGAAAACTCGGAACCGTCCGTCCAGATTGAAACTTCTTGTTCTCCGCTGTGAGAGTGGCGTGCTGACTGCATCGGTGCCGGCTTTTGATTCTGACGCTGCTATCTTTTCACTTTTTTACGGTGCATTGTATGAGTTTTGAGCAAGTTAGACACATGTCGGGGACTGAATCCTCCTTCTGAAGAGTTTTCAGATATCCAAAATAATTGGGACATCTTGGGGGCGACGTTACATCCGCATTCTCCGAAGCCTTAACAGATACTGAACTCAGCTTTTCTTGGCTTTCGAGGGCGATTTCTAGCTTTGAAAAACAGTAAGGGCAAGCGTAATAGGTTTCGCGAGGCGTCCTAGAGAGGTCGGTAAGGACAATCGGCTGTTCAAATCTCCTTCCACATCCGTCGTAAGGGCACGCCAGGCTTTCTGACTGATGTGATACTCTTGAGTTAGAGATAGAGAATGTCTCTTCCCGCGTGGTCTCTAGGAACTCATATGGCGCCAGGGGTTTCTTCACTTTTTGCACCTGTGGGGACCCCCATTCAATAAAATATTAAGTCACAAGATTTAATAAACCTTTTCGTAGTAGCGCTCAACAATTATACAGGATAAAAAAACGTTTGGGAGCCAAAAGCCGCGCTCTACAGTTCGGCAATTAGCGATAGATAAAGGCTTCTTCCGTCTCTAGTTTTCTTCTTCTGTCCATTTCGTAAATTATCGCGAGAAAACATATCATGACGCCAAGCAGAGAAATTATGGCAGTGTAGAGGTACGATTCGACAAATGCAAAGCTCATTGTTGCCTCCGCATAAGGTTCCAATGCTTTGAAGAAGACATGAACAGAGACACCTAAGAGTATTACTCCAATCCCCACGCCGATGACCAATCCATTCATTAATGCAAGATTGCGATGCCTTTTTACGTCTTTTATTCCCATGACTAGCCACTGGCTAGTGGTTCACCATGGATGCACTTAATCATTATGAACCTAGAATATGGATTTCAGATGGGTTTTCCGCATTTCAGGTGCATTTCCGCTTTCTAGGAACATGAGATTGTTCTTCTCACATATAGGTTAATACGTGCGCGGTCAAAATTTCCCTCTAACCTAACCAAATGTAATCAATTCGTCAAAAATACCATCAAGCTAGTGATAAAGTAGTAGAGTTGGAAGGGGCTAACGCCGAATCTTTCAAGTCGGACTGATTATTCCACAAACCGCTAGGACTTATAGTATATTCATGCCAACCACATCTTTACTATTACTTTACCTCTTTGCATTTGTGTTTGAGTTTGTACGTGTTGTTTGTAGAGTGATGAGTGCGCGCGCAGTATACACTCTAATAACACGAGGGTATGAACTGTATGAAAAGCTACCCCTCATAATGAACCGGTGCATGCATACGTGTGGATGTTGTGTCACAGTCACACAATTATAAATAGCAGCCACTCTAATGATGCATGCATGTTATAGATTTAAAAGGAAGAGGAAATTTAGGATGGCGGAAACTGGATCAGAAAAGGGTTTCGAGATCTGGAAAAAATTCTTGACGAAGCATTGGAACATGGTTGTTCTATTTGTAGTAGGAGCTATTCTGGCAGCGATCGGTGCAATTCTTGTCTATTTATGGTTCGTAGGAGATGCTCAATCAACTGGTCTGGTACCTACGACTTTAGGTCTATGGACAATGGGACATTTAGTGACTTTCTTATTACATGTGATTTTCTGGGAAGTTCTCTTGATCGGAGTCCCGGTAATTGTAGCAGCAGTAGCAGGTTGGCTATGGTGGAAAAAACTACCTGATGAGGAAAAGAAAGAATATCATTTCTTTGGCACTCGCTCGCGCGCGACAAGCGGAGGAGGAGGATCAATATCGCTATTGGTGTTCATTGCGTTCTGCATTAGGGTCTTCACTGATGGAAACTGGAATGTTGCTTTTGCCGCTTGGACATTTGACTATCTCGTCTATGCTTTGCTTTGGGCATTAATCTGGATTTCAATCATCTTCGGGATTCCTATAGCTTTAGGAATCATCTGGTGGGTACGCCGCGAGATGAAAAAGCCCTAGGACTTTTGCGCTTGCTTCTACCCTTTGCCGAGATTGAGATGGTCGTCCATAGCTAGCGCGCGCGCATCCGACCAACTAACTAGCGATTCAGGCTGCCTGCATGCACGCCTGCCTTTACTGAGTTTCTAATTCACAGCTATTTTTACATCATCTATGTTATAAGTCATTTCAGTTTCCCATCTTACAGTAATTCCCAAAGCAACCCATACTTCTCCACTAGAATCCGTGTCCAGAGTCTTTTCGTGAGTATAACGTTTCCATCCGGCTACCTCGTTAGCAGGACCAAGAACAGCAAAATCTTCTTCGCGCATTGGGTTGGAGATTCCAGCATAGGCACAAACACCCGCTATAAGGTTGAAACTCTCTTGTTCACTGTAGAAGTCGAAAGAGACGCTAACGTGGATTTGCGAGTTGCTTTTTGCGGGTATTTCTTTCTCTATCCAAATTGTGCCGTCATCCTGTCTCCCGTCGATATACAACTCCAGCGAATATTGACCAGAAGAAGATAAGGGGGTCACTCGAGAGATGTTCCAAGCCACAGGGTAACCCGGGTTGTTCGGGTCTAAGGGAAGATCAGCGTCTTTCGTCCAATCACCTAGGCCTTGTTCAAAACTCTCATTATAAAGGACAGGGTTACTCGTAGAATACAAGAACCATACACTCAGAATTCCAACTAAAAGCAATACTCCAATAATGGGGACATACTTGAACCGAAGCCTCATTTTTCTTTACCTACACTAAAAGCATTGATGCTTCGTGATAGATAATACCACGCTTTAGAACAGTCAGCACCAAGTTTTGGAACGCTTAGGATCTTCAAGTTTTTAGGGCTCTTTCGAGTTGTTTGGATTTGGGCTTAGGTTTAAGCCAACCAACCAACCAAACGCACGCACATGGAAATGATATGGATTCGAAATTCATGGTCTTTTTATTTTCTGTCCTCGCACTTCAAAAGAAGAGGTGTTATAGGGTTGGAAAAAAGGGAGTTCTACCTGGTCTGCGCGCGCGCAACGACTATCCAACTATCTGAAAGAACTGGTTGATGAGGGACTTGTCAATAAGACAGTCGATAAAAAGGCATTACTGTTTCGGATGTATTGGCGAGTTTATCCAATTTATACTATACCAAAAAGCCGAAAAAAAGGCTGCAGGAAATAAGGGCTAAGAAAAAGATTCTGGAATACATTGATTCTGCAAACCCTGATGAGATAAGAAAACTACAAGAACACATCAAAAGATAAAATCAAACCCGCGCGCCTTCATGTAATCAGCTTCCAGAACCAAACTTCTTCCCGAGAAGAAATAAGTCAGAGATGTTGACCACAGCGTCTCTGTTTATGTTGGTCTCAGGGTTCCATCCGAGACTATCTGGCGTGGAGCCATAGGCCTCGCGTAACAGAACCAAGTCGATTACGTCTACGGTTCCGTCCCCGTTGATATCTCCTTCTGGCCTGAATCTGCTCTCTAGGCTGAATGTTCCACCTTCTGTGGCAGCAGCTGCTCTCTTTACAACCAAGTAGTACGTTCCGTTGTAAGGAGGAGTCAAGATAATCTGCTCGGATCCAGCGGTCGTGGCGTTTGCGCTCTTGGCCACAATGGCTGGTTCTCCATACCACGTGCCAGTATTGTTATAGAGGTAAAGATCGAAATCTGCCCCTGGCGGAACCCCAAGCGAGAAGTTATACATCCCATCAGTAACAAGTTGTACCTTTCTCGCCCAAGCAAGCTTTTGGCCGAGCACGGAGACGTCTGAGAGCGTTGGAGGCTTGCCTAAGGTCGCAGTTATTGTACTCCCAATTTCGTAAGTCTTTAGGACAGCGTCGACTGCTACGTCGAGGTTAAGTCTACCGTACCCCTCATGTACGTCCTTACCACCTCTTTCCAACGCCGGGTTATCCGAGGTGTAGTATTCTCGGGCGTTTGGATAGGTCTCTGTGGCAGTCATCAGCAGAATCATTTTTGGCAACAGGGCTTGGCGGCGGGTGTAGTTCCAATCGGCAAATCCGTCCATAGCTTGGATTATGATGTTTGCGGCGCTAGCCACTATTGGGGTGGCCATGGAGGTTCCTTGCATCGGTGTCCCATCATCCACGGTGACTTCTGACCATTTTAGGTCTGCGTCACCATCGTTGGAGTCTGCACTTAACAACGGCACCGCAATGAAACTGCCCCCAGGAGCTGCGATATCCGGTTTTAAGGTGTTGCCTGTGTATCTTGAGGTTCCGCCTTGGCTACTGTAATCGGCTATGTTGTCAAATTGGTTGATGGCGGCGACGGTGATTACTTCGTCCACGGAGCCAGGGGTGTATATGTAGTTTCCTCCAGGTCCGCTGTTTCCAGCCGAGACAATGGTGGTGACTCCGCTGTTGATTAGATTCACTATAGCGGCGTCTACTGTCGACACTTCAGAACTGAAGCCTAGGCTCATGCTAGTGATGACAATGTGATAGGATTCTCTGTTGCCAATAATCCACTCAATGGCGTTGAGTAGACCTGTTGAGGTCCCTGTGCCACTGTAATCTAAAGCTTTGACACCTACAAGCTTTGTTTCTGGAGCAATGCCGGTCCAAGCGGAGAAGCCATCTGCTGGCGGAGTGTAAGGCCAGGACATTGTGAATACTACGTAGAGGTCGCCTGGTCCAGCTGCCAACGATATAGGTATGTGATACATGTCATAGCCGTCTGAGGGTTGTGAGGTCACGTCGTAGGTGAGAGTATACCATGTTTCTCTGTTGGGTGTGCTCACAGAGGCTACTTCAGTCCAGCTTCCTGTGTTGAGGGTTTTGTCGCTATAGTAGAGTGGGAGAGCTGAAAGTCTGCCAGCGCCCGCGCCTTTATTAGGGTTTGTCCACTTCACCTTTATGGTGATTGTGCCTGTTCTATTTACCATCATGCCACTTACCAGGTAGGTGCCTGAACTAGTTATCCTTCCCAGATTGGCTCCCCATGTGGCGACGGCGTCTCCAGAATCGTCTATGCTGAAAAATCCAGTTCCAGCGGCCAATCCTGCAACGTGTGAGCCATGTCCATTATCGTCGTAGGGGGAGGTTGTGCCAGGGTTTATCTGGTCGTTCCATCCAACTATCTTCTTAGTGAAGTCTTCGTCGCCAAACCCTGGTGAGAAGTCTGGGTGGGAATCGTCTATGCCTGTGTCTATTATTGCTATGGATGAGTTTGAGTCGCCTTGTAGCCCCAACGTGTTCCACACATAGGTTCTCGCCCCCACCTGTGAAGCGGCATATGCAATTGTGGCGTGAGCAACTGCCTCTTTTTCGACGAGAAGAACATTAGAGTCTAGTTGCATGAAGTCTGTTATTCGGTTGTAGGGCATTCGCCCACCGAATCCATGGATTGCAAATGCCCATGGACTAGTGGTTACATACCCGCCGCACAGAGCGAAGGCGTTTGCATCGTAGGTTGTTGGTTCAGACTTCAGGACGACGATAACGTTTACATGGTCTCGAGCGGTGTCGTTAGCCATTCTATCAGTGATTTCTTGATCAAGTGAATCAGCAATGCCGTTGTTGTCTTGATCAACCCAGAGTGGCTTCCACCTTGTAGGCGTAAACGACGGGTTTTTGCCATCAGAAAATGCTGTTTGAGGAACTGGTTCCATGGGATTCTGAAAACTTTCTGGTTGGTGATGGCTAGTGGTAGTCGCTGGAACTCTGAATGCAATGGAAAAGGCGAGAAGCGTGCACAAAATCACAGTAATTATGAGTTGTATTCTTCTTTTCGTCAGATTTATCGCCTTGGGAGTTTTAGCAGGATGGTTTACCTTCATCCTCGAGTCTAGGATGTGTTACTGCTGTTGCCGAAATTATTAAGTTTGTAGCTCTTCTAGTTCTAGAAGATAATTAGTTTTGCTGATGCTTTTTTTGTTGCGAGCGCGCAACAGGGTGGCAAGAGAAAAGACGACAGCAACACTATAGCGGTTATAGTCTCCAGAAGAATATCCGCGCGCTGCCCTATAGTAGAAACCGTAGAGCTGAGTTCAAGGAAGACATGAGGGGCTGTCTTGAGTGTGGATCTCCAATTTGCTCAGTGCAGCAAGAGAAAAAAAAGCATGTAGATTGTTGAGACTAAGCCCACCAAAAGCCTTAAGAATGTTTTAACTGGAAAAGGAACGGTGAAGGAGAGAACAACCATGGTTTACTGCACTAAATGCGGTGCCAAGAACGAGGACGACGCCATAGTCTGTGTCAAGTGCGGAGCAAGTCTGGAGACTGGGAAATACCCTGCCCGAAAATACAGACGCAAAGAGTGGGAAGAGGAATGTTTTGGAATCCCTTACGGTGGCTCAGTTGTGGGCATTATCATAGGCATAATTGTCATCATCGCAGGGATATCTTGGCTCATGGGTTATGAGTTCTGGAACATCTTCGTGCCGCTTATAGTTTTAATCTTCGGGATACTGATAGTTGTTGGCGCTCTCTACAGATATGGCCGTAGATAACTGGCCCCCTTTCTTCTCCTCTCTACAGCTTCGCAGGTTGGGTCTCTGCAAATATAACAGATTCTTTTGTGATCCCATTGCGAAAGCGATATTCGCGTGAAGAGCCAGAAAATCGCTAGCAGAACCACGAATGTGTCAGCGAATACGTTCTGAGCCAGTTCGTCAACTGCTACAAGAATCAAGAAGGTTCCAAATACGAAAAAGGTGTTTAACGAAAGTCGAATAGCAGTTCTTGCGGCTTTGAACTGAAAGAAACCGGCGCCAACTCCTAGAAGTCCTATCCAAACCAACACAGGACTGCTCAGTCCAATCTGCGAGTCTCCGAAGAAGTACAGGACGGATCCAACTAGCGAAGTAAGTCCTCCGAAAAATAATCCTGTACAAGCGGTGCAGAGAGTTCGGTTGCCTATTCGAAATACGTGAGATGAGAAGCCTTCACAGTTAGGATGGTGCCCCTTCATGATAGAAGAAGTGCCATGAGAACCCACCGGGTCTACCGTTGAATGCTCTCGCTGCCCTCTCGTTAAGGACATAAAGATCCCTGAGCACTGGCTAGGGAGGAAGACCGCTAAAATTCCTAGGATACAAATCAGACTGAAGACTGAACCAATCAAGGGCTTTCGCCAAACAACATCCTCACGCGTCACCGGGAGATAAATCGAAAGCATCCCCGCTAGAAACAATCCGAAGAAGGAAAGACCTATGAGGTAAGTCAGGGCGGGAGTGCGAAGTATATTCTCAGACATTGGAATCGCGGCTCAAAACAAGCTTCTGAATTGATTTACGATACCTCTAGTCGCCATGTACCTGTAAACCCTTCTCTTGATCTCGTTTGTGGAAAAAATCCCCCGCAATCTTCTCCTCCATGAGCCGAAAAAACTCCGATAGCACCTGTAGAGTTCCTCTTGCACCTCTTCTCGGGTCAGAGTCTCCGTAGGCATGATGGCATGAACCATGTCATAATTCGCCCAGTTGAAATCTTCTATCCACCCATTTCGCTTGGCCTCCTCAAAAACCTCAGTTCCTGGAAAGGGTGTGAGAATCGAGAAAATGGCGAAGTCTGGGTCCAAATCATCTGCAAACTCTCTCAGCCTTGCTATTGATTCAGCCGAGTCTCTGCGCTCCCCAATGATGAACATTGCATGGGCAAATATGTCATTTTTCTGTAACAGCTTGACTGCCGTCTTGGCGTCTTCTGGAGTTGTTTCCTTCTTGAAACTCTCTAGAGTGGATGGACTGTTACTTTCAACTCCTAAAAGTATCCAGCGGAGGCCTGCCTTTCGCATTTTGGGTAAGAGATCTGGATGCTTCACGATGTCATCGCATCTAGCCTGCATGAACCACATCAGGTCATCATAGAATCCATGTTTAAGGATCTCGTTACATAAGTCGCTTGTACGTTTACCTAAGCCGATGTTGTCATCTGTCAACCAGAGAAATCTACTTCCATAGTTGCTGTAGCAGAACTCTATTTGATCCGCAATTCTTTTTGGTGATTTAGTCCTCCATTTTCCATCCCAATGTCTCCATTGAGAACAGAAGGTGCATTGATGAAGGCAGCCTCTCGACCCCTCTACTAACGCATACCTTACCCTTGGACCAGCCATCGCGGTGAAGTGGTATCGATGGATCACGTTCTCAACGAAATGATACCCCGGGAAAGGGAGGGCATCAAGGTTTTTTATTAGAGGACGTGAAGGATTATGCAGGATTCTTCCGTTATGTCTAAATGAGATACCCTTGACCCGCTCAAAAGACTTCCTTTCAGGAAATTCATGCACTAACTCTGCCAGCGTTAGTTCTCCCTCGCCACGGACAATTACATCAATCTCAGGATAGGCTCCCAAACTCTCATGAGCGGTCATCGTGAAGTGTTGGCCCCCAGCGATGGTTACAACATTTGGGTTCACTCTTTTCGCGATTTCCAGAGTTCGAACTGCGACGTAAGTGTTACAGGTGGCCAGGGCACTGGAAGCTACGACATCGGGATCAAATGATTCAATGCGCCTCTCTAGCCTTTTCCAGTCTAGATTCATGGCCTGGCAGTCTAAAACTTCTATTTCCACATCCTTGTCTTTGCTTTCAAGGAAGGCTGCCAGTTGAAGAATCCCGTAGGGCGGCGGTAGGTATTCTCCCATGACGAACCAGTAGTCCTTGGGAGGTTCCACAAAGAGGATTTTCATGTGTCCATCACGCGTACTGTTGCTGATTCTTTCTGATTACATTTCCGCTTTAAGCTGATTCCGTGACAGGTCTTCTGGATTATCGTTAAAGCGCAGTCTTGGAGACTTGAGGATCAGCACCGAATTTCTTAAAAGAAAACGTAATCATCTTCTAAAGATTGTCGCACAAAGGTGTGGTGGATGAGTCTAAAAAAGAAACGTGATATGCTTGGACTCGTTTCGTTGGGCTTCTTCCTCGCGCTTGTTGGAGCAATCTTTGCAATTACTCCAAACTGGTACGGCGCTGCTCGTGACTTCGTTGAGGATTTCCAGTTTGAGAAGGTGAGTGGGGACATATCTTTGCCTGCTCCAGCGCATCCATATGATCATAAAGTGGTTTACACAGCAGTTCAGCAGTTCTGCATAGTCTGGGGCATACTTCAGATGGGCCTCCTAGTTGCTAGGTTTTACCTCCGAGATACTGCAGATAAGAGGGCAGAAACTTTTTCTGGGATAATCTTCTGGTTGGGCGTCGCTTACACTCTCAGCCTACTGCTGGCTGAAAGCATTGGCTGGTTTGCTTTCTGGGCGTGGGTCCTGATCTTCATAGGCCTTACTCTCGTTGCCCGAAGTCTTGTGGTACTGTTGTACAAAGTTATACGGTGAAAAGAAGCCTACTCAAGTTGTTCAGTTCGATTATAGAATAACCTTGAATCAAAACAATGACCAAATATTGAAGTAGAGTAACCTTTCCATCTCCACGACAATCGGTACACGAATATTTCTCAGGCACGCGATTTTTGCATCGAGGACAATCTACAAACTCAACAGTAGACATGACCACGAAAATTGTGATTACAAATGAAACCATGATTACCGATACGACAATTTCTTCTTTGGTTGATCTTCCAACTCCCATATTGTGATCCTCAATGCTTATCCTTTGGTCTTCGCGAACTTTCGTAAATGTTTAGTGAAATCCCAGTCATGATCCAAAAGTAGGTTTTGAAATCTCTGAGAAGCAGAGTGATGCGTTAGTGAACGCTTTATGGCCTGAGCGCTCTCTCTGATCAAGTTAGAGTTTCATCTCACGGGAGGAAGTAGGTACGAAATCTGCGCGCGCTTGCGCGATTCTTGTGGACTGGGCTAGGAATGCCCTCGTTTGAACCCCGGGTGGATTGAACTGTGACTGATGGAGATACTCGAGGATTTGCCCTCTTTTTGTGTGTGCACACATACTATCGTATGTTCGCGCGCGCAAAATGATTCCCCAATGACTTTAGGATTGGTAGGCAATATGAAAGCCTACAAGATTCACATCTTCACTGAAGGAACGCTGATAATGCACAGAAATGCCTTGGGTCACACTAAGGAAGAAACAGTCGCGCACATAGGCATTACTTTCGTTCGATTATCTTCATGTAGGCAAACATGGCAGCTGTAGTGAGGATTCCTGAGAAGACCACCAGATTTCTTATCATGGTGAATGAGAACGGCGGATTGCCTATGAGAAACGACCTGATAAGGTCCGTGGCACTGCTTAGGGGGTTAAGCTCAGCTAGCACGACGATTGGCTGTGGCATTATGCCCTCCTGACCGAGAGTTTGTATGAGTGATAGGGGATAAAATATGCTGCTGCAGAAAAACAGCACGTAATAAACCAAGCCTCTTGCTGTGATGAATTTCTCCAGACTAGTTGTAGAGACCGCGGTAGCTATGCTTAAGCCTGAGATTCCTGTTGCTAACAAGAAGAGTGCGCCTAAGATCACGAGAAGCTGTGGGGGGGATGGGAAACCAAGAAAAAGAAACGTTGTCAAGAGTAGTGGTGCCATGTACATCATTCCTCTCAATCCGCCTGCCAGCAATCTGCCTATAGCAAGCTCTAAACGGGTGATCGGAAGGCTGAGCATGTAGTGGTGAATTTGGCGGCGTACTTCCATGTTTATCTCTCGGCCAATCATATAGGCTGAGGCAAACAAGCCTATTACGGTAACCCCGGGTGCGAAAAAGCTGAAGTAGCTTATGATTTGCTTGGCTATGTCTGGATGCACCATTTGATTGTACACCAGTGCCATGATGAATAGGTCTGCGAGATTCATGCTTATGAGGCCAGCTAGCCACCACTTATATCGAAAGAAGTTGCGAAAATCATGTTCAACCACGTGCAGAATTGCCTGCATCTATTTCCACCCTCCACCTTCAAGTCGTCTTTCATAGAAAGTGACGCCGATGAATGTAAAGGCGGAAAAGAATATGACAAGCCCAATTATGGCTGCTAGGGGCATAGGGTTCATAGTTAGGTATTTTTCAATGCCCACACCCCAACGAAACAGGTCAGAGGCAAAAGTAACTGGGTTGAAACTTGTTAGCGCTGCGTACACTTGGCTGGCATCTTGAATGAAGGCTTGAGGGTACATTGTTGTGCTGAGTCGAATTATGAAGGCGTTTAAAGCTCCCATAAGGATGTCAAAGCGGTCGCTGGACTTCAGTCCAACTGCGATGGTGATGCTCATTCCTGATACACCGAAAGCGAATAGGAAAAGGGCTGAAAAGGCAATTAGAAAGTTGAAGGGGCTTGCTAGACCGATTACGAATAGTGATATCGCGATGAGTGGGCCCACAAAGATAAAGCTTCGTATCCCTCCACCGATTGATCTGCCGAATACAAGTTCCCTTCGAGAAACTGGAAGACTGAGCAGGTACTCAAAGACTCCATGTTCTGCTTCTTCAAAGATGTCATACCCGATGAAGACGGAAGTAGAATATAGCATCATTATGACGACTCCTGCAATGTAGAACTCGAAGTATATGTCGGCTAGATCGGGGACGACCATGCGGGAGGCTATTAATCCAAAGAAGGCAATCTGGGCTGTGAACCATATTGCTCGTAGGATTATGAGGAACTTGTACTGTAAGAACA
>CAYGAE010000025.1:15003-18101 GCA_964347855.1 uncultured Candidatus Bathyarchaeia archaeon | reverse complement strand
GCAGAATCCTTCGATAGGACGAGAAGCCCTCCTGACCATGTAATGGACAAAATTGTCGAAACCTTACAGAAAGAACTAGAAGACTACAAGCGGATACTCGACGTGGCAGTTGGAACTGGGAAATTCGCCAAGCCGCTGCAAGATGCAGGGTTCGAGGTTGTCGGGGTCGACATCTCTAAGAGAATGTTGGCAAAGGCCTGCGAAAAGGGAACAAGAGACCTAGTCACAGGTGATGCTTGCACCCTTCCCTTTCCGGATTCCGTGTTCGATGCCTCGATGAGCATTAGCACTCTTCATCTCATCACAGACTGGAAGTTAGCCCTGCGAGAAATCATCAGGGTTACGAAGGAGTCTCTATTCACCATTCTACGAGAAGGGCTTGACTACAAAGCAACTCCAAACGGCGCATATAAGGAACTGCTCAAGAAATATGGCTATTCATATGATCACCCCGGAAAGGGACTATGGAAGCTGCAAGAGACAATCAAACCAACAAGATCGATATTCGCAACTTCCTACGAGACCAACATAAACGAGCGCATCGGTTTCCTAAGTGAAAAAGCCTTTTCCTATCAGTGGAATGCCCCAGAGAACCTGCATAAGAAAGCGATGCAAGAACTGAGAAAAATCTTTGCTGGGAAGAAAACGTACCCGACAGATGTTTACGTTCACAAGTGGGAGATAAGCGGAATCCAAGACCACTTGGGCAAATAAACATATGATCTGTGATGTCTCGCGCGCAAGTACGCGCATTCTTCATCTTTTAAAGCTCTTTCCCATCCTTATTTCGAGAGGCTACAGATGCCGAGCCAGTGCTTCCTTCAACTCAGAAACGAAACCTTCTTCATCCTCTGCTATTCTCTTCTTCACTTCTCTCCAAGTAGCTGGACAGTTCTTATACTCAGTGCTAACGATTGCATGAATAATCTTGTCAATCTCCCGTTTGTTTTCCCTCGTAATTTCTATTCGAGCTTTCTCGAAGACCTGTTGAAGATGCCTAAAATAGCAGGTCATAGAAAACTACCCTTCCATGTAAATTCTCTGGGAAGGTCTAATTTGACTTCACGTAGCTATAATGTTTATGGGTGGTGGTAAAACTTGAAACTGGTCCGCTTCAAGATTGGCGAGAAAGGATATTATGGTGTTCTTGAAGATAGTCACATTGTTTCTTTGACAACGCTTTCTCCTTTAATAAAGTGTTCGATACCGCAAAATCTCGAAGGCTTTGTTTCCCTCGACCCGGAAATCTTAGGCGTAATTGAAAACTACCTTAAGGACTTGAATGGAGATTCCAAGAAGGCGGCAACCCATAATATAGAAGACGTTGAAGTTCTCGCTCCGCTTATTAATCCTCCTAAACTTATCTGTCTAGGGTTAAACTATTACGACCATGCAGCTGAGCAAGGTAGCAAGGTCCCAGACGAACCTATCATTTTTATGAAGCCTCGCACAGCCATCATAGGTCTAAACAACGCCATAATCAAGCCGAATTTTGTCGACAAGCTTGACTATGAGGCAGAACTCGCCATTGTAATTGGGAAGAAAGCCAGAAACATAACGGTGAAGGCAGCAGAGCAGCACATTTTCGGATACACCATTCTCAACGATGTCTCGGCTCGAGATATTCAGTTCAAGGACCGCCAGTGGACTCGCGGCAAGAGCTTCGACACCTTTGCCCCACTAGGACCATGTATAACGACCACCAACCAGATCGGAGACCCAACCAACTTGAGGATAAGAACATGGGTGAACAACAGGTTACGGCAGGATTCATCCACGGGGAATATGGTCTTCAACGTCTACGAGATTGTCCATCACCTAAGCCGAGTCATGACTTTAGAGCCAGGCGACGTAATAGCAACTGGTACACCAGCCGGCGTTGGAGTCTTCATGAAGCCTGAACCGATGTTTCTGAAGCCAGGTGACAGGATAATTATTGAGATTGAGGGAATTGGCAAACTTGAAAACTCTGTTGCTACGGTTTCCTAGGGTGCGTGGTTACAGCACGCAGTTGCTCTGCTATTCTTCTGTTCTAGCGACGAAATATCTCCTGTAAGGTTTGAAGCCAACTTTTGCGTAGGCTCTTATTGCTGGTGGATTGCCGCTTTCGACGTGAATCAGAACGAGATTTGACCTTTGCAGAATCTTCTCCACTAAAGAGGAGACTATGGATGTGGCGTAGCCCTTGTTTCTATGTTTTTCATGAGTGACTACTGTTCCTATGTTGCTTCCCCAATCGTCGAGCGTTGCCCCTCCAATTGAAACCAGCTGTCCATCGACTTTGATTCCCAACCAAAGACGTTCACTCATTCTCTCCGCTATCTTCTTCGCGGTAACTTCTCCCCACCATTCTGGGTCTCCATGTCTCATTAAAGTCGCTATGCTTTCGGCGTCATCAGTAGACAGCTTGACTATAGGATGTTCTATCTGCAGCGTCTCTGATCCTCTTCTTAAGGTCATTAGAATAAGCTCAAAAGATCTTTTCGTCTTCTTGAATTTGTCAAGAATCAATGCTCTATGAAGTTGTTGCCCCTGTATCTCAACCTTCTTAATATCGAGCTTAGTGAGAAGAGCCTTTGCGGCTTCCCCACTTCCTCGCAGCTGGACTATGCGCTGTCTATAAATCATCAGCATTCCCTCAATTCGGTTCTGCTGACTCAGAGCCAACATTATGTCAGTGGAAGATCTGTCACGCTTCATGTCGAGGATGAAGAAATAGTAGTGCGGTATGTCCTGACATACGTGCTTCCAGAACAACGGCTCCAAGTCCGAATCGAGTGGTAACAGTTTCATGAACTCGCTCTTTCCTACCCCAGTTTTCTACTTTATAAGCCTCTAGCAAGGAAAAGAATTCTAGAAGGCTATAAGACTTAACTTCGTTTATAATGGACGTTCGAAATTCAGGTGACTAGCATGAGAGTCCTGTTCGTATGTTCGGGCAATGCCTACCGCAGTCCAGTGGCAGAAGCCTTGTTGAAGAAGTTCAGACCAGAGATTGACGTCGATTCGGCTGGGGTAGATCCGGCAATCCCGATCTCAGAAGCTGCTAAGAAGTACCTAGCAAGAGAAAGCGCTCGGAAATACCTAAAGCATGCTCC
>CAYGAE010000025.1:0-14903 GCA_964347855.1 uncultured Candidatus Bathyarchaeia archaeon | reverse complement strand
CTGCTAAGAAGTACCTAGCAAGAGAAAGCGCTCGGAAATACCTAAAGCATGCTCCCGAGGGTCTGAATGGGAAAAAACTTAACAGCTATGATCGTATCATCGTCATGAAGCCTAAACACAGAGACATCATCATAGACGCATGTCCAGAATGCGAAGACAGAATCGTCGTATGGAACATTGACGATCCATACTTTTTGCCACACGGATGTACTGAGAGGATATTCAACCAAATCAAAGACAAGGTCATGGAACTGGCTGGCTCATTCTAGGAGCTAGAAAACAGATTTTTGCGGCTCGCGAAGCTCTGCCTAGCTTCGATTGCACCTCTATTTTTTGTATATAAGGCGAAAAAGGAGAACGATTTAACCCTAATTTCCTTGAAAAACGATGATTTATCCATTTTTTTGGAACAAAATGCATATATACACGTTGCATTGCCTTTAGAGGATTTTAGGAGGATAAAAACATGCATAGCTATTCTGAGGAGGAAGAATGGGACGAGGAAGAAGACGAGGATGAGGAAGAAGACGAGGAGTGGTAGAATCGATGCCCAAGAAGAAAAAGAAGTCAAAGAAGAAAGAGAAAAATTGAGACCAGAATGAAGTTGTTTTTGCTATCCCCTTTTTTTTGAGACTTCTTTTCCTCGAATTTTTCGAGGAAGATTTTGACATTCGTTTCGCAGAGAAATGAGTCCGCTTTTCTGTTGATGTTTTTCTGTTGGGGCTAATCTGAGTGATATGAAGTTGGCCGTTTATGGGCATCGTGACCATTTTCCTAGTTCGAGTCCCGAATGGCTCAAAATCTAGGAGAGGAAACCTTTAAGAAAGGATTACGTGAACTGTGAAGTTAAGGGGCTAAAGAAGACTGTGTCACTCTCAGAAGAAGCCACCGATCCAGACATGGATCAAAGAACCAGCGTGACTGTTCATGCGCTCCGAAACTGCACTGCAGGAGTAGTGACCCACGAATGGAGGCGACACTGGATGGATGGAAGTGACTGCGATGACGGAGACCAATGTAGCGAAGCCTGCCTCAGCTACCGGATTAGCCCGAAGCATAGGTCAAGCCCTGCTATCTTTTTCATTTGATGTAGGCGGGGTACTGACAGGAGCCCTCCTTGTTCTATATTTTGAGGTATTTTCAATCAGAGAGGCTCCTTGGGCTCTCATTCTGTTCCCGGGTATTCTGAGCGTAAGAGGAGCCATAGGCGGCCTCTTCAGCGGGCACCTAAGTACAGGTTTGCACGTAGGAACTGTTAGAGCCAGTTATACCAAAAACACAAACGATTTCTATCTTCTTCTGCGTGCTGTAATCACGTTAGCACTCCTAAGTGGCATCACTGTGGGGATAGGGACTTCACTATTCGGCGTGTTCCTCTGGAAAGCCACAGTCCTTGATTTCATTAAGTTACTGGCAGTGATTATCGCAACCATGGCCCTATCAGTCATGTTTATATCCCCGATAACACTGGCGTTTTCGGTTCTCTCTTTTAGACGCGGTTTGGATCCCGATGTTATCGTGTATCCGATAACATCTACGGCGTCTGACATCGTTAATACCGCATGTTACATCTTTAGTCTGAAAGTCTTCTTTACGTTAGACAATTTTGGATATTATCTGATCGGGATATTGGATCTAATTTTCATCTCTGTGGTTGCCTTCATAGTTGTCAAAAATGTCAGAGAGGAGAATTTTGTTAAAGTGATCAAAGAATTTCTTGTCACTCTAGTGTTTGTAACGTTCATTGTTAACGTGACCGGATTCTTTATTGATCGAATGCGTCCGCGCACCGAGATATACGTAGTCTATCCTGCGTTAATTACTACTATAGGCGGCGTCGGCTCCATAGTAGGCTCAACCGCCACTACGAAGCTTGCCTTAGGGGTGATTGAGCCATCGCTTCCCTCTATCAAACGGCATCTAAACGAAATAGGCGGGTCGTGGGTAGCATCGGTAATAATGTTTGTGCTCTACTCCATAATTTCATTCTTTTCTAGTGGAATGACGATGTTACGTGGGTTGCCAAAATACGTAGCGCAGTTCATAACGACAAACATCTTGGCCGTCTCTGCTATGGCTGTTATTGCCTACGCGGTGGCGATTTTTACCTACAGAAGGGGGTGGGACCCGGACAATTTTGTAATTCCTCTCGAAAGTTCGTTGGCAGATAGCATCGCAACTGTAGCGCTTCTTGTAGCGCTAACCGTCATCGTCTAAGAAATCCCCTTAAGATTCTCTAGTAGCTGGTACACGAACTCCAGAAGCTATCTCCTTGAAATCTTCTACTCCTTCCGCATAGCCTGATGCAATCAAGGTGTCGCCTGCCTTGATCACTGTCTCTGGTCGGGGACGCAACCAGTTCTTTCCTCTTCGAATCACCAGCACCCACATACCAGTCTCTTCTGAAATCTTTGCATCTCGCAGTTTTTTCCCGACAAGAGAGGAGCTCCGCGTAACTTGCACCCGAGCGACAGTCTCCTCAGCCTCTTTTATCACGAGTTTCAAAACAGGGTGAGGTTCTACGCCCCTTAGAACAACATCAGCAATTTCTAACGCCGCGTCAGCGATTTGTTCCGTGACTACCCCTAATCGCATTAACCCGAGAAAATCCTTGGATTCCTCCGGTTTGAAACCGCAGGACAGAACGAGGAGTTCAAATTCTGTATGTTGCTTGTCCACGTGTTCTTCGAGGGCCTGCACTTCTTCAGCTAATTCTCGGCTGTTGAGGAGAAGCGAAGAGTATGAAAGATCTATCATGAGTTCAGACGTGTCCTTCAAAGACGCGAGTTTGCCTGCAATTTTTCTCAAGGGCTTTTTGATGGGTGCCAAAATCCAATGCCTCCCTTATCGAAACTCCTTGCTCGTCCCTTGAGCAAGTTTCTTGACCTCGTCAATACCTGAAGGCGACCCTCTAGCAATGAGAACATCTCTTTCACGAATCATTTCTTCTCCGCTAGGATCGATGATCCAATCTCCACCACGGCGAATTGCGATTATGTCAACTCCGATCCTAGCCGCGAGTTCCAACTCTCCAAGCGTTTTCGCGACAAAGATTGACTTAGGTTCAACCCTGGCTCGTGCTAGTTGTTCTTCAACTTTCTGGAATACTTCACGAACTATGGGGTGAACACCGATTTCTTGAAGCACCATAGTTGCGATGTCCGCTGCTGCATCTGAAATCTTGTCCGTGGCTGCAGCCACCTTCGTTACTCCGATGAGAGATTCCGCATCTTCTGCGTCTCTTGCTGCGAGCATTGCGTTCATATCCAGTATGTAGGCTAAGTAGTCCACACGCTTCTCGAGCTCTAAGACTTCTTCTGCGAGCTCTTGACTGTGAAAAAGGGCTGCAGAGTAGGCCAGATCGATCATTATTTCTGACAGGTCCTTCATCTCAGTGAGCACTTGTCGAACCGAGACAGGTCTATACTCAACTTTTTCTGATTCTGTCAAATGGAGAAGGCTCCTTCAAAATAACCCTGCAATGATGGCCAGATTCCATATCAGTATTCTTATCACAAGATAGCGTCTTTTAATCTTATCTATGGGAGATTTCGTGAAAGCACGTCCTAATATTATACGGCTAGGAGTGCCAATCCCGAGGCCAACGGTATACTTATGTTATCGCTGATTGGTAAGGGAAGGCACTCGGCCAACATTCCTATTGAAGCGCCAATCAACGCTTTGACTGGACTCACAAAAAGCATGGCGCCTACAAAGGCGAATAGGAAGCCGAAAATCAAGCCTTCTAATCTCTTTCCTTTGCTAAAAGGAAGCACAGCCTTGCCGAATAGTTTGCCAGATATGGTGGCAAGGCCATCGCCCAGAGTTAGTATCGCAATAGAAGCATAGCCGATTGGTACTGGGAAGAGGACAAGTGAAAGGGTTATGCCTAGGGCAAAAAATATCGGGGCAGTAGTGAACTCGTAAAGCTCTGATTTGGTGGCTGCTTTCCAGGTGATTGTTGAGAAGATTGGGACGTTGATTCCTTCCAACCTGGAGAATTCAGATGCGGTGTAAAGCAGAGTAACAAGAAGTATCAGCGATGATACCCAAAGAGGGTTAAGGAAGTATTGACATACAAACGGTATCGAAAAGCTACCTATGTGAATGGCTTCACGAGCAACATCTCTTCCAGAGAGCCTCAGACCTTGGTCATGCAACGCATTTTCTGTTATGACTGGCAAAATTCCAGTTAAGTCGCCGCCAAGGACAACATCGGATTTAGCACTCAAGACGAAATCCGGATTGTAGCCGATGCCCAACCCGCAAAGAGCGAACATGGGCAGATTATTTCGATCGTCTGCAACCACAACACAATCTTCTGGCGACCACCCCTCGTCATCCATTAGTCTCTTCAAGACAATCGCTTTTCCTTGTGACTTCAAGACATCACCTTCAATCTCACCCGTAAGATGATCGTTGGTCACTTTGAGTTCCAACCCGAAAGCGTAGTTTGCTTTCAGTCTAGCAGCCAAATCTTTAACAAGAACTGTGGGAAGACCTGAGCTTATGAGCACGGTCACGTAGCCGAGTTTGTTAAGTTCAATGAATACTTTTTCAACGCTTGGCATCAAGGGAATTCTCTTGTAGCGTTCAAAGAGACCATCAATTTTAAGTCCTCGAAGAGTTTTGAAGATTTTCCTGAGGGTAGATTCCAGCGATAGTAAGCCGATTTCGTAGAGAAACCCAATAACGATTGCCTTTACGAACGTCAATGTACTCAACTTCTTCGCAACTGCGAAAAGGAGGAAACGTCTTTTTGGTAACAAAACACCTTCAACATCAAAAACGATTAAGCGCGAAGTTCTATCGAGGCTTTTCTTCGCAGCGGTCAATGGTTGGTCCACCATATAGTATTGAGTATGTTGTTGAATAGGCTTTTCGGAGCGGTATCCTGAGTGGAAATATAGGAAAGCATATCGAAAAACCAGATGAAAAGGTGAGGTGCTTCTCCCAGAAAATCACGTATCTATTTTTGGTTAGCAAGTTTTAAATATACCAAAATTGAAACCTCTCGGAAGGTGGTAAAGTGAATAGGATTAGAAATCGAACTATAGCAATAACATTGGTAACTGCATTCTTAGTAGCATTCTATGTGCAATTCATTTTGGCAACCTATGCGGCGGTACCGGCGGATCTCAGGATGAGTGCGTGGACAGATCAAACGCAGTATTCACCAGGTGGAAAGGGAAAACTGAAGATATCGATACTGAATGGTTTGGACAAACCTGTAGATATCAATGAAATCTACATCGAGTATCCCTGGCTCAGGTATAACGCACAAACGCATGAATGGGAAGGAAACGAGACCATCCCGGAAAATGGAGACGATCCTCTCGCAACAATATCATCTGAAGGTGGAGACTACTACGCCGAAATAGAATTCGAAGTTCCAACTGACGGGAGAGTAGCAGGACTTTCCGATCTGGTACACATCCACGTGGACACGAGTGAAGGCGAAGACGATTTTTTCGCGGGTATCTCTGTCATGAGTACGACGTTGAACATGGAAGTTAGGGGCTGGGATCAATGGATGACAATTGGGATAGCTACAATTGTAATCTGCACCATCATACTGGCGGCCGTGATGTTCCTTTCGACGCGTAGTCCTCGGATAGCTACAGTAGCATCGCGAGCGAAAGCCTAGCAAAGTTCGAGAGTCGAGGCAAGATCCCTCCTTTCTTTTCGTTTAAAACTGCCGAATAGATCAAACGGTTCTTTTCTTGAGTTTTGCAGATTCTGAGCTATGTCTATATTATGGAAACATTCAAGCGTCGCTGTGTTTAAGTATCATAGGTGTACAAGAACATTCAGCCTTAGAGGTAAGTTTGGAGGTGTATTGCGCTCGCCAAGATATTGGTCACTTCCGCGTGGCCTTATATTCAGTTTTTACCCCACCTAGGAACCATGGTTAGCTCCATTCTACCAGCAGATGTCATTGCTCGATATCACCGATTGAAGGGCGATGAAGTTGTCTACGTGACAGGATCTGATGAGCATGGAACACCAGTCGAAGTTGAAGCCCTCCGATTAGGGATCACGCCTAAACAACTCACTGACCAAAACCATCACAAAGTCGTGGACTTATTCGAAAGGTGGGGCATACACTTTGACAACTACACACGAACTGAAACCCCATTCCATAAAGAATTCGTGCAGAACTTCTACCTAAAAATCTACAACAACGGATACATATTCAGTCAAGAAACTGAGCTGCCCTATTGCCCAAAGTGTAACCGTTTCCTTCCCGACAGATTCGTAGAGGGAATATGCCCCCATTGCGGTTACGAGCAGGCGCGCGGAGACCAGTGCGATGAATGTGGGCGCTTACTTGACCCAGCAAATCTGATAAAACCGTACTGCACAATCTGCCACTCCACACCACAAATAAAACGAGTCACTCACTGGTACTTCGACTTACCAAAGTTCACTGAACAACTCTGCGAATACATCAAGAGCAACGAACAGCTACCGGAAAACGCTCGAAACTTCAGCTTAAACCTCCTGAGAGAAGGTCTACAACCTCGACCCATTACCCGAGACACGGAATGGGGAATCCCAGCACCTTTCCCAGGTGCTGAGAACAAGACTATATACGTCTGGGTTGAAGCGGTTTTAGGATACATATCCGCCACAATTCAATACTTCAGGGGAAAGGGAGAAGCGGACAAATGGAAGGAATACTGGCTCAAGGAAGATGCCAAAACGCTATGTTTCATAGGGAAAGACAACATCCCCTTCCACACCCTTATCCTCCCTGCATTGCTCCTTGCCACCCGAGAAGGTTATAATCTACCTTGGAACGTCAACTCAACCGAATTTCTTCTCTTTGAAGGTCAACCCTTCTCCAAGAGTCGAAGGATCGGTGTATCGATTGATGAAGCCTTAGCACTCTTTCCCGCCGACTACTGGAGATACACGCTAATGGCTATACGCCCAGAAACAAAAGACACAAGCTTTACGTGGAAAACGTTCAAGGAAAAAGTCAATGCTGACCTCAACGACACCCTTGGAAACTTCATTCACCGAACATTAACCTTCGTTAACAAATACTTGAACAGCATCGTGCCAAAGCCCGACAAACTGGATGACCACGACGAGGGCATCCTGAGATTGGTGAGGGAAAAGGTAGATAAGATTACACAAGAACTCCAGGAACTCAGGTTGCAGACAGCCATACGCACGGTCATAAGTCTTAGCCATTTGGGAAACCGGTATTTGAACGAAAGAGAGCCATGGAAAACCGTCAAGACCGCCCCTCGAGAGGCCGCCAATACGTTCTATGTAGCCCTTCAAATCGTCAAGGTCCTCGCCATAACACTTGAACCCTTTATTCCCTTTACCGCCGAAAAATTGTGGAAGCTTCTAAACCTACCTGGCACAGTTCATGCACAAACGTGGGACGAAACCACAGAGTCTCTTCCACCCGGACACAAGATACACAGGGCGAAGCCCCTCTTCAAAAAGATCGAAGCAACCGAGGAAGACCTGCAAGTCATGCTTGAAAAACTAAGTTCTGGCGAATAAGTGAAGACCTTGGCTCTCAAACTTGACCTTCACGTCCATACATGTTACTCTCTCGATGCCACAATAACACCAGAAGAAGTGCTCGCCTACGTCAAGAAACGAGGCTTGGACGGAGTTGCTATAACTGATCACGACGCCATTGAAGGAGCATTGAAGCTTGTCAAAAGGAGTGGACTCATCATCATTCCGGGAGTCGAGGTAAGCACCTTGCGCGGTCACGTCCTCGGTCTCAACGTAACTCGTCCCATCCCTTCTGGATTAGGACTTCACGAAACAATTCAGTTAATCCATAATGCAGGAGGCATAGCGGCGGCTGCACACCCCAGCACCTTTCCCAAAAGACTGAAAGGCGGAGAAGCCTCAAATTTCGATGCCATCGAAGTAATCAACGCCTCAGCCTTTCCTTTCATCCCTTCAACCTATCTAAGCCGGAAACTTGCCCTTAGACTGAACCTCTCCCAGATCGGTGGGAGCGACGCCCACTACGCTCCTGAAATCGGATTTGCTTACACGCTAGTTGACGCGGACCCAGAGGTTGACGAGGTTATACAAGCAATCAAGAATGGAGCAGCAGTTCCCCTTGGAAAACCGATACCCCTAGGATTACGAATCAAAAGAGGATCCTGGATCCTCAAAAGGAAAATTCGAAAAAAGACACCATGAGAGCTAGAATTCAATCTCGTCCTTTCATTAGCCAAGCCCAATTGGGAGCCTCTTTGACTCCTATCTAAGGCCTCGATCTAGACAAGGTTGTCATGCACTCACACAGACTCCTTATACGCAGGTTCTCAATTTAATCATACACAGGAACGAATAGTGTGGACCATCGGGAGACCAGACGCAACAGCTGTCCTAAAGGACAAGAGAGCACGAACGAGTCTATCCAGATACTTCGATGTAATGAATAACGACAAGCCAGCCAAGTTCATTATCGCCAAAAAACTACCCGCAGCCTTCAGTCACGAAGACTCACTCGGGAAACTTTGGAACCTTCATAGCAAGCTTACCAAGGAATTCTATCAACTCCAGCAAGAGATCGACACCCGTCAGAAGAACTTGGAAGAATTAAGCAGTCCCGAAAGATCCTATTTGGACTTAAAGGTCGAAATAGCGAATCGTATCCTTGGCGGCTGCCACTTCTGCACCCGCCAGTGCGGCTTTAACCGGCTCGAAGGAGAACTTGGATACTGCAAGTGTGGAACCCAGATTACAGTCTCCACTATGTTCGAGCATATGGGCGAGGAACCCGAGCTTGTCCCTTCCGGAACCATATTCACCCTCGGCTGCACCCTACAGTGTCGCCATTGTCAAAACTGGTCCATATCCCAATGGTACGAGAGCGGCGTGATCTACTCCCCACAAAGGTTGGCGAAGGAGGTTGAACGCCTACGCAGGCGCGGCTGCAGAAACGTAAATCTTGTCGGCGGCGACCCTACGCCATGGCTCCAGCAATGGCTCGAAGCTTTCAAGCATGTTAACGTGAACGTTCCGGTTGTGTGGAACTCCAATTCCTACTACAGTGAAGAAACCGCTAAGCTTCTAGCCGGAGTCATCGATGTCTATCTCCTCGACTTCAAGTATGGCTCTAACGAGTGTGCGGAGAGGATTTCCGCTGCCCCCGGCTATTGGGAAGCTGGTACCAGGAACCACCTCTACGGCAAGGAATATGGAGAACTCCTGATTCGCGTTTTGGTTTTGCCAGAACACTTGGAGTGTTGCACAAAAGCTATCCTGAACTGGATCGCGCAAAACCTCGGAACCATGGTTCGAGTAAACGTGATGTTCCAGTATCGCCCTGAGTGGAGGGCTCACGAAGTTCCCGAACTTCGGAGAAGGCTAACGACAAGCGAGAAGAAGAGGGCGATTGAGCTTGCTAAGGAAGCGGGCCTGACCAATTTCATAACATGAGCCTAACTACTTCTCTATAGTGAAAGACGATTCCTCTATTGGTCTTTGAGACGATTCTAGAACTTCCAAGGACCTTTGTCGGGCATTGCCGAAGTGGAGCATTTGGCGTGAGACCAAAGGAAAGAACCTCAACGCTCATCCAGAACATCCGAAAGCTATTTCACATGCCTTCTCATTCACATCTCACAGAGGAAAAAATAGCGAAAAGGCGGAAAGAATGCGGTACTGTCCAGAATGCGGTGGCGAACTAAAGTATACTCCAGCTACGAGACGCTATGTTTGCAAGAGCTGTGGGTTGTCTCTCTCCCATCAAGAACTCTTCGAGCTACGGCAAAAACTGAGACCCAGCGTTGAGACTGAAGAAGATCAGCGGCGGAAAGAGCGAAAAGAGTATCTCAAGTGGTGGCTCGGAAAGAAAAAGTAGAAGAAGCTTGGCGCAGAGCGCGGAGTATTTTCTTAGGCAACAGGCTTTTTGATGGGATATTGATTCTGTCGAAGCAGTTATTATGCGCACAACACCCAATAGTCATCGGGTTTGTGCCGAAGAGGAACCGCAGATGACCACATCGATCGAGATTTTCTGTGTCGGAAACGAGCTCCTCATAGGCAAGACCTTAAACACCAATGCCCAATGGCTTGCAAAACGTGTCACTTCTCTCGGTTTGGAGGTTCGTCGCATTTTGGTAGTAAATGACGATGTCGAGGAAATATCAAAAGCTGTCCGGGAAGCTCTTCAGCGCAGGCCTAGGTTCCTTCTAACTACTGGGGGTTTGGGACCTACGTTTGATGATAAGACGTTGGAGGGGCTTGCTAAAGGCTTAGGGTGGGAGCTCGAAATCAATGAGGCCGCCATGAAGATGGTTGAGGCGAAGTATCGCGGCTATGTGGAGGAGGGTCACATGGAAAGGTTTGAGTTGACGCCTCCTCGTGTCAAGATGGCTAAGCTTCCCAAAGATGCTCAGCCGCTGCCCAATCCGGTCGGGACCGCTCCCGGGGTGGCTATAGCCCTTCAGGACATAACTATCATAGCCCTTCCAGGCGTTCCGTCTGAGATGAAAGCAATTTTCGAAGAGTCTATTTTGCCAATCTTTCAGCGTGCTGCAGGTGATGTAACGTTCTTTGAGTCGAGCATCGAAGCGACTGGCGTGATGGAGTCTGCGTTGGCGCCTGTTATCGACCAAGTGATGCACGATAATCCCTACGTTTACATCAAGTCTCACCCTAAGGGCGAGGAAAGGACTCCGCGAATAGAATTTCACCTCTCCACAACAACAAAAGACAATAGGGTGGCTAGGAAGAGAGTCAGCAAGGCGCTAATCCAACTGTCAGAGGCCATTCAAGAGAAAGGTGGAAAGATCACGCCAAGCAAAGCAGAAGCCTGACAGTTGCCTGTCGGCAGTTGACAAGCAACCAGAAAGTTCCACAGTTTCGCAACAAGACGGATAAGCACCTGCTACCAAGGGTGCGAACTCTCAACCCCAAAATCCTTTAGTTTAACACCACCCCTTCTCAGTGGAGATGCTGACATGAAACTGTTGAGTGAAGAGTTCGAAGAAGGAGACAACATTCCAGCCAAATTCACCTGTGACGGAGCAGATATCTCCCCCCAACTCTCATGGGAGAACACGCCCCACCAAACCAAGAGCTTCGCCCTAAGCATGACAGACCCCGACGCACCGGGAGGGACATTCGTTCACTGGCTAGTCTACGACATCCCAAAGGATATAAGAACCATCGATCAAGCAGGTCTACCTGATGAGGCGGAACAAGTGGTGAACGATTTCGGCAAGAAGAATTATGGAGGGCCGTGCCCCCCGTACGGAACCCACAGATACATCTTCACGCTTTACGCGCTAGACACTGAGCATCTAGAACACGTTGACAGAAACAATTTCTTCCGCGAAGTAGAACGACACACCATCAGCAAAGCGCAGCTCAAAGGACTATACAGGCGAAGATGAAAAACGTGGCGGGCCCAGGGGGAATTGAACCCCCGACCCCCGGGTGTCTTCTGTCTTAAAAGCCCGGTGCTTTGGATGCTGTGATGCACTATCCTTGCTGAGCTATGGGCCCTGTGTCCGTCTGTGAGTAAAGCTTGACCTGAGATTATTTATGCGTTTTGCGGTAGACGAGAATTGCCTTTTGGGGCATTTTTCCTAACGGGTGAATTTTTCTCCTCCCGTCAGGGTACGTTCTAGAGCGGCGGTGAGGTTGATGAGTCCTTCGTTGGTCTTTGAGGACGTCGGAATTAGGAGGAATCTTAACCCCAGTCGATGAATGGCGTGCATCATGTTTCGGCTCAGGAGGCGTTTTGTGCCGCTTAGCTTCTCTTCGATGGCGGTTTCTAAGGCCTTTGGGCTGGTGGACCAGTCTACGACGCGTTTCAGTTCTTCGGGTGGTAGAAGGTCGCATTTGGATAGCACGGATATTTGGGGGATGAAGAAGCGGTTGTAGACTGCTGCTGAGAGGAAGAGGTTTGAGACGTAGTTTAGGGGGTTGAGGGAGAACACGGAATCGAAGAGGTACACGATGGCTTTGGGCTCTTTTGTCAGTTCGCTGGCAATGTAGGGGCCGCTGGCTCTGAAGGCGAAGAGTTCCATCTGTCCTGGGGTGTCGACGATGACTATGTCTGGGTTGAAGTTTTCGATTTCTCTTCCTAGCTTCTCTGCTTGTTCTGCGATTAGATCTGCCGCCATGATGAGGGCGCCGTTGGGGCCGAGTTTGTATTCTTCCATGATCTGGTTTGTGTTGATGTAGTCGCGGACATCTACGTCGGGGGTGTAGGGTAATGTTATGGTTCCTGGATCCAAGTTGATTGTGGCGGTCTGTTGTTTTGCCAGTTTGAGCCATTCATCCAGTGAAGCTGTTAGAAGGCTTTTTCCTGAGCCTGCGGTTCCGATTATGAAGACGACGTACATCTTGTGAATCCCCTTTATTGTGTGAGTGGGCGGGTTATTTTGGTTTCTTCCGTGGTTGTTTATTTGTTTTGAGGATGATCTTGTCGTGTTATATGCATGTGCGCAAAAGATAGGAGTCAGGATTTATGAATGGACTGTTTAGGATTTCTTAGGGTTTAAATTCGGGTATGCCCTGTTTGATAAGAGTGTTGGCCAAATGAGTGACGTTGCGATTGTTCAGGGAACTAACCCTGTCGAAGCCTCTGTTGAAGCTCTCCAGCTGGTTGAGTCAGATGTGGACAAGGTGCTTTCCAACGCCAAGCAAATCCTAATCAAACCCAACTACATCAATGCCAAACACCCCTCAACCGGCATCACAACAGACAGCCGAGTCATTGAAGGCGTAGTCAAATACTTGAAAACCCACGACACACACAACATAATCATCGGGGAAGGAAGTGGCTTCGGAGACACCTATCACGCCTTTAAAGTCGCAGGCGTAGACGAAGTCGCTCAGAGATGGAACGTAACGCTGGCCGACCTTAACAAAGACGAATTCATCGAAGTCAGTCCGCTCAACCCGCTAGCATTGAAGAAGGTTAAAGTCGCCAGAACCGCTCTGGAAAGCGCTATAATTAGTGTCCCAAAACTCAAGCTTCATAGAATAGCCGCTATCACGTTAAGCCTCAAGAATATGATGGGCGTCCTAGCCTCGAAAGGAAGTATGCACACGGGCGGTCTCAGTAAGAATATCGCAGACCTGGCGTCAATCGTAAGACCTCGGGTAGCTGTCATTGACGGGATAATCGCGGGAGAAGGGCACGAAACCAGTGGAGACCCGGTAGAAATGAACCTAGTCATCGCAGGAACAGACCCGGTGGCTGTGGATGCTGTAGGCGCGGCAGTAATGGCGGTGCCACCAACCGAGGTGAAGCACCTGAACCTGGCGGCACAGAAAGGACTCGGAACCTGCGACCTCGACGAAATAACCATCCTAGGCGAACCAATAGCGAGGGTGAAGAGAAAATTCCGAAGATCTCTCTCATCTAAACTTCTAACACATCTCGGATAGCATCACTTACTTTCTCTAGAACCGACAATCGTCAACCCTTCATCACCCCTAGAGCCAATCCTCCTGTGAAACTGGTCGCCATCGGCAAATACCCCACGATGGCGGGAAGCACTTCTACGGCGCTCTGGAGGACACCAGCGGTTGCTTCCGCAAGCTTCCCATAGTTCACGGTGATTACACCAACGTGTTGCAAGTAGAAAAGCAACAGAACAGAGAGTCCTAGAAGAAAACCGATGATCTTCACGATTTTCTTGATCGCATATCCAACGAGAAACCCTCCGATTCCGCCTGCGCCGAATTGAGTGACAAAGGAACCTAGGGCCTCACTCATCCAATCACCTTCCAGCTCTAAGTGTATCTAGAATATTAATATTTAATACAGACTCCAGTTTAATAAACCTTCCCTTCCCTTCACCAGCAAGCAACTCGTAACGGTGCGCCTGATCGCACTTTTCGCGAAAGAAAGTATTTCTCTCTTCGAGAAGTTTGGGGTGGCGCCCTGGCCGGGCTTCGATCCCGGGTCAAGCGGGCGACAGCCGCTTATACTAGACCGGACTATACTACCAGGGCTGCTTCTTCTGTTTCTAGAAGAGTTGAAGGATTTAAGAGTTATTTGCGCATGCGCGCGCGCATCTTTGAGAAAGAAAGAAGCAATAATGGAAAGATAGAACCAAAGGAGAAGAAAACCTAGTTTGTCTATTTCTTTTTCTTCTTCTCTTCTCCCCTAATGCCTTTTGCTAGACCTCTTCCGATGCCTTTAGTTATTCCCCAACCTTTCTTAATGCCTTTACCGATAACTTCACCAGTCTTTTCAGCCACTTCTTCCGCTTTCACCTTCTTTTCCTTTTTCTTTGACACAACATCACCTCCTTTCTCTCTTCTTATTATCTAATACATCATTTGAAGTTGTACTAAAGATTTAAGAAAGAAACATAGAGATAGAACTAAGGAGTTAAATCTTGTCACTTTTACCAGAATTTGAGTTAGGCCTATGGAATGCCTGGATTCTTGTACTTTCTTTTCTGTTGTTGCGCAGTGTCTTTGGTGTCCTTGACCGTCTTAGGGGACAGAAGGGTTCTAGTAGACCAATTACGCCTCCGCTTAATGAAAAGGAGAAGAAACTCGACAGGATTGGACTGTTGGTCATTTTGGCTTCCGCTATCTACAGTTTCTTCTTGCCGTTGAAGCTGGGCACAGCATGGTTATACATTGGGCTCTTTGTTTATTTGTTCGGTATCACTTTCACTTTCGTTGCTGGGACAAATCTTATGAATACCCCAATGGATAGACCAGCCACTAAAGGGCTCTATCGCATTTCAAGAAACCCTATTTACCTCGGCACCTTCCTGATATTGATTGGCGTAGGAATAGCTTGTGCTTCTTGGCTGTTTCTGCTGTTGATAGTCATATTCATAATCCTGTTTGACCTGCTAATAGCTCCCGAAGAACGCTGGTGCCTTGATAAGTATGGTGATGCCTATCGAGAATATATGAATAGA
>CAYGAE010000024.1:0-18125 GCA_964347855.1 uncultured Candidatus Bathyarchaeia archaeon | reverse complement strand
ATCGCCGCGATCTTCTTGCCTTTCCAGATGCCACCGCATTTCATTAGCTTGATGTTGATGAGGTCGACCGCCTCTTCTGTGACCACTCGTAGAGCATCGTTCGGTGAGTGTACACTCTCGTCGGCCATGATGGGAATGGAGGAACTCCGCCGCAATTGTGCCAAACCCTTGATGTTCTCAGCCTTGATTGGCTGTTCTACGAGTTCGATGTCAAAAGGTTCAAGTCTGCCCAAAACTCTAATCGCGTCTTGTAGAGTCCAACCTTGATTAGCGTCGATCCGTATCGCCACATCTGGGCTTACAGATTCCCGTATTCGCCGTATTCTTTCAAGGTCTTCTGCGGGGGCTGTGCCCAGTTTCACTTTAAGGGCTTCAAACCCGTTCTCCACAGCCTTCGCGGCATCTCTAGCCATTTCTTCAGGCGCCTTTAGGCTGAGCGTAATGTCTGTCAGGACGCTTTCTCGAAAGCCTCCAAGTAGCTTGAAGAGTGGTTGATCGGTCGTCTTTCCGAGAATGTCGTGCAAAGCCATGTCGATGGCTGCTTTGGCGCTTGGATCTTCGGCGACCATATGATCCATGGCCTCAACGATCTGCTCGATTCTTAAGGGACACATTCCAATCAAGCGGGGGCACATCTTATCCAACGACTGGAGCACGGTCCGCTGAGTTTCATGTGTCACTCTCTTGGAAGGCGAGGCTTCTCCAACGCCGATGACCTCGTAATCTGTTTGAATCTTGATGATGACGTTTTTGCTCTCTATACTCGTGCTAGGCGCGATACGGAAAGGCTCGCGATAACGGAGGGCTACCAAGTAGACCTCGATAGATTGAATGCCCATACCTCAAGATTGGTATGAAAGTTTAAATACTAACTGCCATGCTACTCTTGAAGGTTGAACAGTTGGGAGGTGAATTTATGGCTACTGCGGTGGAAAAAGGACTAAAGAAGATCGGAATAACGGTGTCCAAGCCTATCTTAGCCATAATATGCATTATCTTCGGGATACTAGTGATCGTGTTTCCAGACCTCTTGCAATGGATAGTCGGGTTGTTCCTGATAATCCAAGGAATACTAATGCTGACGGATTACCTCGAACTAAGGAAACAATAGCGCCTAGCCCAACCCATCTTTTTCTCGCAAAGACTTCGATTTTCCAAACTGTAGATTTGAAATAGGGTGCTTCGGTCGCATCGACCCGATCTGAACTGACGACCTTCCGTTGGACACCTGCTGTGTCTAATCTTTTACGCGCCAGATGAAGGGATATTCGAGCGTGTTTTTCGATAGGTTGGTTTTACATTGGGTGATCCGACACTTGCCAATAGAACAGCGCCTGTGCCTTTTTGGACTCCGCTTCACAGAGGTTTGCACGTAGGGTTGCCAGCTCATAGGGAGCAGTGGGTGAAGAAACGCTGGTAGGTTCTTTTTCTGGTTTGCCAGTCACTTTAAGTATGTAGAACAGTTTCTGTTTCGCTGAACCTAGGCTGATTTTCGTCTCAAACATGCTCTATCACCTCCGTCACTTCATGTGCTACTCTTTCTCGAGTTCGGTTCCACAATAAGGACACCGTGTGATGTCGTCGGGCAGATTTGATAGGTCTCTGTCACATGCAGAACAGCTCTTTTCTTGTTCCTCACCTTCCTCGATCTCCTCCTGCATTTTCTCAACCTGAGACTCCACGAGACCGATCTCTTCCTTCAGTTTCTTGACCTCCTCTTCCGCTTTCATTCTGATGCCTCGAATTTCTCTGAGCGATGACGCGACTTTGTCGAGGACATCTTGTCGTGCTTTGATGCCCTCGTTTACCAGGTATGCCACTGCTTCTGATCGGGTGCTGAAAACATCTGCCTCAACCAACATGTCGATAATTTGCAGATCCTCGTCGCCTATGCGCGAAGCGACAACATTGCTTCTGCCGGTTGACAGGGTATGCAATGGAGGTACAGGAGGTATAGGCGGCAGAAGAGGAAGAGATCCTTTGGGCGCGGCCTGAGTCTTCCACTCTTGGTATTGCTTTCTCCATTGTTGGAGAGCCTTTCGGTATTTTTGTTTCCACTCGCGAATGGACTCTCTGTACCAATCCTTCCACTCTTTCCATTCGTCTGAGTTCATGCTTTTCCATCTCATGTAAACCATTTACACACGCGTAACCTATTTACGTAATTGATTTACGCCTATATAAATGCTTCGACGTGAGACGGAGAATTGCTCTCTCAGCCCCATTCAGTGTTTATCTATCTTGCTTGATGATCTAACCAGGTCCAGATTTCTTGATTGAATATCCTTGTCTCAGGTATTCAAAGGATAAAGCAATGAAAAGCAAGACTAGAAAAACTATGGGGATGGTTCTCTCAGATTCTTCTACGAAAAACCAAATCCATACAATTGCTCCAAAGATAATGTAGCTCAAAACCTGGAATATTCCTCGAGATATGTACATGTTCTACTCCTCCTAGAACCGCTCTCCAGCTCATCGCCTAATACATCAATTCAAGTTATACTAAAGATTTTAAGAAATCCGCAAGAAGACGAAGTATCAAGGGAGTAAGTTGTGCAGATGCGAATAACTAAAGGAAAAATCCTAGTGTGGGGTCTAACTGCTATCTTGTGGGTGCTATTTTTCTATCTGATGACGGTGAGTGATAGACCAGCTGCAATAGAGCTGTTCATTGTCATCTTGGCAATTCTTAACACAGGTATTGCTTCGCTTCTCTCTCTGAGAAGATATTAATTCTACCTTATCAAACCACATACAACTCTGCGGTAAACCGCTGATTTCACCCTAGTTGTAGGCATCTGCTACTCCTTGCTCGTATGCGCTCGACCAGCTTGTTGCGCACGTGCATGTCCACTGAGATTCGAAACTCTTTGCTTCAATAGGATCTGCCGCTCTTGGTGGGGTCGGCCGGATTTGAACCGACGACCTTTACCCGGAACAGCACATCCCCGTTCCTACGGGTTTCTTCACCGCTCCAGAATTTCGTCATCCCACAACGGTCCGCAAACCCATCGAGTGTGTTCTGGAGCCCGTCGTCATTCCTCTCTAGCGGCTTACCATAGGATAGACCGTAGCTAGACTACGACCCCACCATGCCAAAACTTCGCAAGCTTTAGATATATAGATTTCTAACTCGGTGCAGAGTTAGTGCAAGCTTTGTTAGAATGAGAGTGCGAGGTGGTTGTTGGTCTCTCTCACACAATGGTCGAGGCACGGCTTAGTCTATGAAGCAAAAGGGGCGCCAATAGAGGTCGCGGACGGATTGGATGTCGTTGGCCTTATGCACGCGCCCGGATGAGAATGTTCATTCTAAAGCGTCCGATTCTTTCGAAAACTTAATGAATGACAACTCTTGACAAGTTATGGGTTGCCGGCCACAGGGTGCGGGACCCACCCGATCCCATTCCGAACTCGGAAGTTAAACCGCGCTCCGTTTTCGGTTGTAGTGTGGTCTTCGGCCATGCGAACCCGGAAAAGCTGGCAGCCCTCTTGGTTTTGGGCAAGGAGGATGACTAGTTATTATTCTATTCTGTGTTCTGTCTGATCTAGAGGAAAAATACTCAAAATTTATTACCGACTATGTCTTGTGTTCATAGGAGAACGAACTAATGTTTCAAGAAGTTGCGCTTAACGGGCTTCCACAAGGCGATATTTGGGGCTGGATCCTTCAAATAGCGTGGCTAGTAGTCTTCGTGGGGTTCATGTTTTACGGGCAACGCATCCAAATGTATGTCATGTTGAGAGAAGTTGAAAGCTCCCTAATGCGCCTCAAGTACATTAAAGATAAGGGAAGGAAAATCGCCATCGACACGATAAAAGAATTAGGAAAGTCAAAACAAGACCCAACCGAAAGAATCGATCAATTTTTGGAGTACAGGTTCTTAATGCCTCAGAGTATGGATCCTTCCGGCATAGTCTGGAAACTGGAACACCTTCTAGATGTTAGGGAAACCCGTTTCAAAGACGAAGTGAAGCTTATAGCACCCGAAGCTGACGAAGTCCAAATCAACAATTTGGAAAACACCCTTGAAGCTGCCCTAGCATTAAACCTCATTTACAAAGTGATAAGGCACTTTTACCTGCTAGGCAAGAAAACGCTCAGCCTATACATCATCATGCAGCTTCAAATGGTACTACCGCTTATAATGCGCGAAGCAAAGGCATACGCCAGCGCCTTGAAAGCCTTCACAGACGGTCAACCCATAGGGGACGGTGCAGGGGCCCTCGTGGCCGCCAAGCTCATGAACAAACACAAGAAGAGAAAAATAGTCAAAGATGTTGTAGTCGCAACCGTGCCCTTTGAGGGCCGGAAGGCCTTTGTTCTGAAGGCGGAAGGCCCCGGGGGAAACCTGGGCAAACCCGGTGAAGGAATCAAACAGGTCATAGAAGAAAACAAAGGAAAGATTGCTACAATAGTCGTGATAGACGCCGCTCAAAAGCTTGAAGGAGAGAAACCAGGTGAGGTTGCTGGAGGAATCGGCGTAGCAATCGGTGGACCTGGAGTTGAACAGTTCAAGGTCGAAGAGACACTGCTCAAATACAAGATTCCAGTGAACGCGGTGATCATTAAGGAAGACATCGGTGATGCCGTTTCTCCCATGCGCAAGGAAATATCTGACGCCGCAGACGCAGCTATCAAACGCATCAAAAGCCTAATCTTGGAAAGAACAAAGAAGGGCGATGCGATTATAATAGCGGGCATCGGAAACACGATAGGCATTGGGCAATAGGTGAAAACGAATGAGTGAAAACGCTGAGGGTCCAATAAGAAGAGTTTCGTCATTGCTGATGGTGATAATCCTTGTAACCCTCGTTTTGTCGGTTGCTGCTCTGTACCAAGCAATCGTCTATTTCGGCAGTGAAGATATCACTCTTGGAAGCTGGTTTATGTTCTTGGGGTTCATCGGTCTCGCACTATCGACGTATATGACGTTTCAGACACGCAGAAAACGTGTGCGACTGCCGTTTGAGCCGCCAAAGGTGCTAACAACCATCCTGTGCCAAAAATGCGGGATGAAGAATATCCGAGATTTTGAGAGAGGCGATTTCGTGTTCAAGGAAACAGAACCATGCCCAAAATGTAACGAGACGATGATGATCTCCTCGATCTATCGTGAGGTCAAAGAAAAGGAAAAGAGCTAAGTTAGAACCACGCAGCCATCGGCCTCGATCAAAACTGTATGCTCAGCCTGGGAGACCCGGCTTCCACTCACTTCTACGAAAACCGGATAAGACGTTACGCTTCTGGACGTCAAGAGTTCTGAGAAGGCAGCCCTGTGGTGACTAGGCGGCACGCATTTCTTCAGCCACCTTTCCGTGAAAGGAAGGGTTTTGAAATTCTCTTGAATGTAGTCTAAAAGGCGTTTTGCATATTGGTTCCTTAAGGATTTACGTTTCGAGAATCGAAAGATGTGAGCGTCGTTACTGCTCTTGATCTTACCAGCGGCGTTGGGAAGAGTTACAAAGGGTTCAACGCCGTAAACCTCGCCAACATTCACCTTGGACAAAGAGATGTGGAAGATGTTTGGCAAGGATTTTCCAGCGTGTATCGTGTAGTGACCAATCAGATGTCCGGTGAGGTTTGAAACTGGTTTGAACCCACGATGCTCTATGATCCTCTGGATGGCTGATCCGAACCGTGAAACAGATAAGCCCGGATGAAGGATTTCCACTGCCTTTGCAAGTGCCTCTTCCGCTGTATAAACCAGACTTTCATATTCTGGACTGAAGCATAGGGTTGCAGCAGTGTCTGCGATGTAGCCGTCTACATGAACGCCTATGTCTATTTTCACAATCGAATCTTCTGGAATCCTTCGCTTGTCCTCTGGAGGGGATGTGTAGTGTGCCGCTATTTCGTTGACAGAGACGTTACACGGAAATGCGGGGTTTCCTCCCTTCTTTCGTATCATGGACTCCGCTTTTTCGCAGACTTCAATCAGCATCATACCTTCGCAGACGGTTTTCCTCATTTCCTCGCGAACGTCTCTCGCAATCTTTCCAGCTCGCTGGTATTTCTGGACAACTTCTTCTGGGAGTGCCATTTTTACACGAGACTCTTCTAAGGACTGGGAGATTAAAAAGCTTACAAGACGGACGAAACCATGAATTCTAGCCTTTTCATGGTATCCCGTTGTTCCATGTTGGCGTAACTTACATTCTAAGTGGGCTATGAACTCTTTGATGAAAGGAAGTTTAACCATTTTTTCGGGAAGGGCGGTGAATTTGGCTGCTGTGAACTCGTCGTCTTTGGGGCTACGTGTATCGCGCGCGCATGCTGGCTAGGATTCGTGGAAATCAACCTTTAAGTAGCTGTCTTATAACAGTGTTAACCGTCTTTAGGGTGAACGCCTTGGAATGGCATTAAACCGAATCCCACCGTTCCAATCTGTTTTGTTAGTTAGCAAATTTTATCAGAAGAAACATCTGAGTTCTTTCGAGCCGAACAAAACTAAAGGAGCCATCAAGAGTTGTCGTTAAGCAGCGGCAAAAAGACCGTGCTGGACCCCTTCGGAACAACCATAATCGAAGACTACGAAAGATTGTACGAGGAGTTCGGGATTCAACCGTTTAAATCCCTCCTGAGCCAAGTGCCTAGCCCTAGCATGTACATGAGGCGGAACGTAATTTTTGGACACAGAGACTTCCAACGCATCTTGGACGCCATAAAGAACCATGAGAGATTCGCTGTCATGAGCGGCATCAAACCCACAGGCGAGTTCCACCTCGGAACCCTCATGACCGCCAGGGAAGTCATCTATTTCCAGCAACAAGGCGCAACAGCCTTCTACTGCATCGCAGACGTAGAAGCCTACGAAGACAACAAGATACCCTTCGAAAAGAGTGAGAAGATCGCCGTCGGCAACGTCGCTGACCTACTCGCTCTAGGGTTTAGCCCGAAAAGAGGCCACATCTACCGGCAGTCTAAAGAGGAGCGAGTGAAGGACTTAGCTATCATCTTTGGCAGAGGGGCAACCCTCGCCACAGTGAAAGCCATCTACGGTGAACGCCACATCGGACTCTACCTGGCAGCTCTCATACAGGCGGGAGACATACTGATGCCGCAACTCGATGATTTCAACGGTCCCAAACCAACCGTAGTGCCCGTTGGAGTGGATCAAGATCCTCATTTAAGATTCACCAGAGACCTCGCAGCAAAATTCCGCCGAAAACACAACTTTATACTCCCCTCCTCCACCGTCCACAAGATCATGAAGGGCTTGGATGGATCACCTAAAATGAGCAAACGAGATCCCATGAGTTACTTCACTCTCAATGAGAAGCCAAAGATAATAGCCAAGAAAATTTCCAACGCCTTCACGGGCGGTCGACCCACCGTAGAAGAGCAGAGAAAGCTTGGTGGAATCCCCGAGGTCTGCCCCGTGTACGAACTCGACATGTACCAGTTCGTTGAAGATGACAAACGAGTCATTAAAACATATCATAGCTGCAGAAGCGGAAAGCTGCTGTGCGGAGAACACAAAGCCCGAACCATAGAAATTGTGACAAAATTCGTCAAGGACCACCAACAACGACGAAGCAAATACGTCGATAAGGCGAGAGACATATTAAATGTTACTTAGGGCTTTTCAGTTCGAAGCAAAGTATATATAATATCTGAATCATTCATTGTTGCGGTGGAAGGGATGCTCTGCCAATTTCATACACTCTGACGCTATCCCTCGTTTTAGTTAGTCTCCAGCATCCCTTATTGAAATCTTTAAGTCTGCTTCTAGCACAAGTAAACAGCGTTCCCGAAATTCACCAAAGAACTCGAAATCATGACAGAGGGAAACTCCGTGGCTGAACTCCGAGAAAACGCACAGAAAACTCTACTCGCGTTGAAGAAGCTGAACGGAAAGGGACTCGTAGACCGCATACTGAAGGTTAGTGGCTTAGCACACGCCGCAATCATGCGCGCGGCCCTTTCTCTCCAGGAAGAGAAACTAATACGGCTTCACGAAGAGAAGCAAACCACAATCACATTAAGCGAGGAAGGAAGGCGCTACGCACAGAAAGGGCTTCCTGAACGACGCCTCATCCAGTGGCTAGTGAAGTTAGAAGGCGAAGCATCAGTCGAAAACGCAGTCAAGAAGGCACGTTTGGAGAAGAACACTGCAACCATAGCGTTAGGTTGGCTACACCGCAAAGGATGGGCAAAACTGGACAAAAAGAAACGCATGTTAAGAACACTAAAAGAACCCATGATAGGGAATGACGAAAAGCTTCTCTCTCTTCTATATGAAAAAGGCTCCTTCGTCGGAGAGGATTTGAGCAAAGAACTGCAAAAAGCTGTTCAAGCCTTGAAAAGGCGAAGACTTGTCGAAGTCGACGAGAAGACCCTGAGAGAACTTGAGTTGACAGATGCTGGGTGGAGACTGGTTAAACGGGGGATAGAGATAGTTGAGGAGGTCAGTCAGGTAACCCCGGAACTCATTATAACTGGAGGATGGCGGAAGGCAAGACTCAGAAAGTTCGACGTGACAGCTCCTGGACCTTCTGTGTATCCTGGGAAAGTGCATCCTCTACAACAGATAATCCAGATGGTTAGAGAAGCCTTTCTGGAGATGGGCTTCACAGAGATCCGTGGTCCCATCGTTCAAACAGCCTTCTGGAATTTCGACGCCTTGTTCCAACCTCAAGACCATCCTGCCAGAGAGATGATGGACACCTTCTACCTCGCACAGCCTAAGAAAGGTGGGCTGCCAAGGAACGATGTCGTGGACAAGGTTGCCAAAACCCATGAAACCGGTTGGGTGACGGGATCTAGAGGTTGGGAATACCTTTGGAGCCCCGAAGAAGCACAAAGGCTCATACTACGGACGCATACAACTGCGGTGACCGTTCATTACTTGGCTGAACACAAGGAACCCCCAGTGAAGGTATTCTCGGTGGACCGTATATACCGCAATGAGAAGGTGGACTACAAACACCTAGCAGAGCTCCATCAAATCGAGGGCATAGTCATGGACAAAGGCGTCACGCTACGAGACTTGATCGGAACCCTGAAAGAATTCTACCTCAAACTCGGATTGAAAAAGGTTCAGTTTTGGCCAAGCTACTTCCCCTACACAGAACCTTCCGCGCAGGCCGTGTTTTACATACCGAAGCTCAAAGCATGGGTCGAGCTCTGTGGAATGGGCCTCTTTCGCCCCGAGGTTCTGGCGCCTTTAGGAATAGAGCACCCGGTGTTGGCTTGGGGAGGAGGACTAGAACGCCTAGCAATGATAAGGCTCGGGGTAGACGACATTCGTTTCTTATACAAGAACGATTTGGGGTGGATAAGGAGGACGCCTCTATGCCAGCGATAACTCTTGAGAGAGACCGCTTCTGCTCATTCATTGGGCGATCACTCACCGTGGAAGAGATGGCTAAATGGCTTCCTTGGCTAGGACTCGACATCGAGGAGACTGGTCCAGACTTTGTGAAGGTCGAGTTCAATCCCAATCGTGTAGACTTCTGCAGTTATGCCGGAGTGGCGCGGGCTTTTCGTGGCTTGATGGGATGGGAGTCTGGACTGCCCAAATACAGTGTACAGACAGGAGAGATAGTCCTAAACGTGGATCCAACAGTCTCTGAAGTGAGACCCCACATTTTAGGCGCAGTCGTACGCAACATAAAGCTTGACGAAGACTCCATTGGAGAGCTCATGGAAATGCAAGAAGACCTCCACTGGGGTATAGGCAGAGACCGGAAGAAGGCTTCAATAGGCGTGCACAATTTGGATACTGTTAAGCCACCTTTCGTTTACATGGCAGCCGATGCTGATGTTGTCAAGTTTGTGCCGTTGGATAAGACGGAGGAAATGACACTAAGAGAAATCCTAGAACGGCATGAAAAAGGCGTTGCATACAAACATCTCATAGAGTGGGCTTCGCGGTATCCATTAATCATTGACAGGAACGAAAGAGTCCTCTCAATGCCGCCCATCATCAACGGAGAACTTACACGAGTAGACAGCGAAACAAAAAACCTATTCCTAGACGTAACCGGAATCGACTACAACGCTGTTGAAAGAAGCCTGAATGTTCTGATAACTGCACTGGCAGATATGGGTGGCACTGCTGAGAGCGTTAACGTTACCTATCCAGATCGAGCCATTGTCTCCCCTGATTTGACTGCCCGAAAAATGAAGCTAAGAGTTGACTATGCTAGTGAACTGCTGGGGCTTAGGCTGACAGAAGCTACGGTGGTAAAAACTCTCAAAAAGTGCCGGCTAAACGCGAAAAAATTGGGCAAAGAAATATTGGAGGTGTCGATTCCACCCTATCGAATCGACATACTCCATGAGGTGGACCTAGTGGAAGAAGTCGCCATCGGCTACGGCTACTTTAAACTAAAGCCAACAAGGCCCGCGACCGTGACAACTGGTGAACAACACCGAACAAACGAAGTGGCTAGTCATATTCGGCAAATAATGACCGGCTTCGGCTTCACGGAGGTTATGAACTTCATTCTCACAAATGAAGCTGACCAGTATCAGAAGATGAGAAGGCAAGTCGACAATGTAATCAGACTTGCAAACCCTGTCTCAACAGAGTATTCTATAGCCCGAAGGGATCTGCTACCCGGTTTGATTAGAAACCTGATGGACAACAGGCATGAGAGCTATCCTCAGCAAATCTTTGAAGTGTCTGATGTGATCGGAATCAACCTGAGAGCTGAAACCCGTAGTGAAAGAAGACTCCACGTAGCTGGCGTCTCCTCACATCCTGCCGCCAATTTCACGCAGATTAAGTCCTTTGCGGAAGCGCTACTTGCCAATCTGGGCTTAAAACGGTGGCAGATAAAAGAGACACGGCATTCAAGCTTCCTGTCAGGAAGAGTTGCAGCTATATACTTCAAGCGCCGAAGAATCGGCGTTGTGGGAGAAGTCCACCCAGAAGTCCTCAACAATTTTGAACTAGAAAACCCCACGAGTGCTTTCGAAATAGACCTCGACGAAGTATCGTGAAATGATTGGTGCTAACGAAGACGGGAATCTGTGTGCGGAGGGTTCACTCTGCAAAGGAATGTCTACAATGCTGGACCAGAGTTATGGCAGATGTCCACTGGTTCAGGAGCCATGGGTTTTTTGACTACAACCCGAATGAAATGCTCGCGCGGATGTAGGAAAGTCTTATCTCCATCCGTTCCCCGTTTTTCTAGTAGCGATGACACGAGCAGCATAATCCCACCGGAACCTCGAGCAGGGCTCATGCAGACGGACCCAACAGAGGCTGGTGACTTCATCTACCATTGACGGAGGGTTTACCCAGGCATGGGACACGGTGGGCGCGGGCGCCCTCAAACCTACGTCAGAGAGAGCTTAACTGAGAGGAGCGTGAGGCTCTGCGGTGAGGTTAAGTGTTAGTTACGTGGGATACAGCGCCCGCGAAAAAAAGAGCTTTTAAGTCATGCGTATCCAAACTGAAAGGAGGCACAGAAGCGTCGAGGGATGCCAAGCTTGGACATAGAAACTAAGATCGAACTGATAAGTAGGCCACCCACAGAAGAGGTTCTAACTCCGCAGGATTTAAGGCAGCTTTTAGAGACCAAGGAGCACCTGATAGCCTACAATGGTTGGGAACCCTCAGGCCTCGTCCATCTCGGCACCGGTTTGATCTGTGCCTACAAAATGAAAGACTTCACCGAAGCTGGAATCCGATTTAAAGCCTACTTATCTACATGGCACGCATGGATAAACAGAAAACTAGGCGGCAATATGGAACTCATAAAAAAGTCCGCAGACCATTTCAAACATTCCTGGATAGCCCTAGGCGTGCCCGAAGACAAAGTTGAGTTCATTTACTCAGATGAACTCTACCAAGATCTGGATTACTGGGCGAAGACAATCTCAGTGGCAAAGAACTTAACGCTCGCCAGAGCTAGAAGGACTCTGGAAATCGCAGGGCGAAAGGGAACAGAGGCAAAACTTGTCTCCGATTTCATGTATACTCCCATGCAGGTGGCTGACATATTCCAGCTCGAAGTCGACGTCTGCCAACTAGGAATGGACCAGAGAAAGGCAAACGTAGTGGCAAGAGAAATCGGAGAAAGACTGGGCTTCTGGAAACCCGTCTGCGTCCACCATCACATGCTCCAAGGCCTGCAGAAACCAGCCATATGGCCCATCCCCAAAGGCCAAGAAAAAGAAGCCATGATATCTGCGAAGATGGCTAAGAGCGTACCCGAAACCTGCATCTTCATCTACGATTCTCCCGAAGATATAAAGCGAAAAATCGCAAATGCATTCTGTCCCGAAAAGGAAGTTGAATTCAATCCCATCATGGAGTACTGCAAATACATAATTTTCAGGGAACTAGAAACCCTTGAAATAGAAAGGTCTGCCAAGTACGGTGGAAACATTGAATTCAACAGCTTCGAGGAATTATCAAAAAGCTATCGAGAAGGCTCATTACACCCTATGGATCTTAAGAACGCAATCGCAAAGGAACTAGCGAAGATATTGCAACCAGTCAGAGGATACTTTGAGAGGAACAGAGACGCCAAAGAATGCTTGGAAACCGTAAAGAGAGCCAAAATCACAAGGTAGACATATTGTCCAATAGCCAAAAGAAGAAGTTAGAGAGTGTTCGACAACTTCTGGAAAGACTCGCAGGGGAGTCCGCAAAAGGAGTTCCCATACTCGTAGAGGGCCAGAATGACATCGCCACCCTACGGAAGCTGGATATAGACGGCGATGTCATATCAGCTAAATCCTCCGGAAAATCTTTCGTCGATGTCCTTAGAGAAGCGGAAAACCAACAAAGGGACGAAATAATCCTTTTGTTGGACTTCGACAGACGGGGCACCGAATGGACTAGGCGTATCGCGAAACGTCTTGAAAGAGGGAAGATAAAGCCTAACACGTTCTTCTGGAAGAGACTAAAGAACATCATTGGAAGGGATGTTAAGGACATCGAAGGCTTGGCAACTTACCTTGAGACCTTGATGAAGAAATGTGGAGACTAAAGTAGTAAAGTATAAGAGTTACGAACTTATTAAAGCCTAAACCGTCTCTCAGTTATTTGAAGAGGTTAAATTCGTGATTGAGGTGAAATATTATGGGTTCATCACAAACAGTTACTGTAAAGTATGTAATCCGAGCCCACTTCGACGTGGAGGGCGTGGTTGAGAAACCAGATGTGATCGGAGCAGTTTTTGGTCAAACTGAAGGTTTGTTTGGTCCTGAACTGGACCTCCGAGAACTCCAAAAATCGGGCAGAATAGGACGAATCGAAATCAAGTTAGAATCAAAGAAAGACAAGACAAAGGGCGCTATTGATATCCCCACAAGCCTAGACAGAGTCTCAACGTCGATTATTGCGGCAAGCATCGAAAGCATAAACAGAGTAGGCCCCTGCGAAGCAAAGGTTACTCTAGAAAAAATAGAAGACATACGCAACGCCCGAAGAAGAGTGATTATAGACAGAGCCAAGGAAATTCTCCAAGACTGGACCCTCAAAACCATGCCTGGGACCGATGAAATCTTCAGGGAAGTTTCAGAGACCCTGAGGCTGGCCAGAGCAGAGAAATACGGATCTGAGGGCTTAACGGCTGGACCAGAAGTTGGAACTGCAAAGAAGATCATAATTGTTGAAGGTAGAGCCGATGTTATTAACCTGCTAAGGTCAGGGATACAAAACGTCGTCGCCCTTGAAGGCGCAAAGATTCCAGAGACCATCATCAAACTGTGCCGTGAAAAGGAAGCCACAGCCTTTCTCGACGGAGACCGAGGTGGAGACCTTATCCTGAAGGAGTTGTTACAAGTGACGAACGTTAAGTACATCGCCAGAGCTCCGCCGAAGAAGGAAGTAGAAGAGTTAACTCCGAAGGAAATTGAGGAAGCCCTCCGAAATAGAGTTCTCGCAAAACATGCGAAAACCAAAGGGAAACGGCGAAAAGTCATGCTTCCCAAAGAAATAGTCACCGTAGCAGAGAAGCTGGAAGGAACCCTAGAAGCTGTTTTATTCAACAAGGACATGAAGCAGATAGAGCGACTGCCCGTGAACCAACTCGCTGAAAAGCTTGGAGCCATTAAAGATGTAGACACCATAGTCTTCGACGGTGTAATAACACAGCGACTAGTAGATATGGCAAATCAGAAAAGCATTAAATACTTGGTAGCTGCGCGCATATCGGACAAGATAAAACCGCCTTTAAACATGAATTTAGTGACTCTAGAGGAAATCAAAGGTTAGTCTTCTACAAACTCGGTTAGAGTCTTGACGGTCTTGGAAGGTAATAATTCACCTTCTGTTATACCGAACATAGAGAGGATTCTTTTGACAGCCGGCACCACCTGATTCGAAACGTAATATTCGGTGTCCACATCACCATAGGACACTAGAACGTAGGGCTTGGCCTTTTCATACAATTTGCCTGGACCAGTGACTATGACGTAACCTATTTTGTCACCTGATGCTAGGTCCCACCCTTCTTTCGCAAGGATTCTTGCGGCTTCCACGTGAGGTGCGTTAACGGCGTATTTTTGAACAGGTTTAGTAAGGGTTTTCCATATGACCAAGTCCTTGTAAGGTACCTTTTTTCTTCTCAGGTCAGAGATATACGACCGAACTAACTCTACGGCTTTCTCAGGTGACTGCTCCTTTAGTATTGTCTCCAAAACCTTCTCTTGCACATTTTTGGCAACTGCTGCCCAATCTCCTCTCACAACCTCCAACCCCACGATATCTAGCCGACCGTCCGGTAGAAGTCCACAATAACGCTTCTTTGCTTCCGTAAACAAGACGCGATCATAGATCTTGTCTGGCTTAATCTCTAATCCAAGAGTTTCGCCAATTTCTGACGAAAGCTTCTTAACTTTTTGCGGTTCGTATTTTATGAATACACTATCTGTGTCACTGTACACGACATCTAGCCCAATCTTCTTGCACAGTTCTATTGTGCTCAAAATGGCTTCTCGACCCCAAGCTGCTGTGGCTTCTGCGACTGGTTTGATGTACCAACGAGCTCCAATCCATCCGGTATAGCCGTAGGCAGCATTGGTTATGACTTTGACAGCTTTCTGGCGGGCGTCAAGAACACGGTATTCTACGCCTTGAGGATTAAGCTTCTCTAGCTTAAGTCCGACTTCATCTCGGACAGCTATCAAGTAGGATAAGACGTTCTTGTAGAAACCCGGTGGCTCAGTACGGAATTTATGGCTAACTTCAGGAGCCACGTTTACCCCACTTGGTGGTTCTGGCTCCCCAGGTGGGACGTAGGTGTCTGGAGAAACATTTCGGGTGATCATGATGTTCGGATATAGCGCCTTGAAGTCGAGCACTGCTATATTCTCGTGAACTCCTGGTTTGGGTTCAAGAACTAATCCTCCGGCGTACGGAAAGTAGGGACGTGGTTTTCTCTTGGGTGAAAGTTCCCTAATCTTGTAGGCTTCCCTGATAAGGAACCATTCAACTCTAAAGCCCACAGCAGCAGTTCCCACATGGTCTAGGGGCAGGCCCACTAGATTAGACAACTGCATGGCAAAGTCTAACAGTGCGTCAGCTATGCCTATGATACATTCTGCGTTCTCTTTGGAAAACTTGAGCAACATGGGACGCTTTTCTGGGTTCTTCCAATATGCTGGAAAGTCTACGGTCTCAATTAACGTGCGCTTTTCAGCCGGCATCACGCCGAGGAAGTCAGCTATATTCTCAAGGGTCTTGACCTTCACTTCAGGAAGCTCGTCCGAGAGATCGAAGAGATCAATGTTTGCACGCCCTGTAATCGAGATGTGGCCAAAGACGCTTGTGTGAGGTTCGGTATTTGCTCTGTCTGCGAATAGATTCATGCCTAACTTTTCGGAGCGAGTAAGCAGGTATGGCCAGTCCCGCCTATTGGTACCATACCCAACGATAACGTCTGGATCAAAGTCCCTCACGTATTTAATGAATGATTCGATGACAGGCTTGTCGTTGGAGTTTTCTGCCATAAATTGTCTCCTATCGCCAGTATTCGTAGCAGCTGAAATGATAACGACAAGATTCTTCTCCAGCTTAAGCGCACTTTTGGGATTGTAGGCGATTGTTGAAAATCCTAAAATCCTTAGTGGCGGAACATCTGTTTTTTCAATGCTGTGGGGAAAGGATTTCGCCAAGTACATGTTGTCAACTTGAGTTTTCATCATAGGCTTTGTTTCTTCAACTTCTATCTCGTGCCAACCGCAAGGGGTTGCGTCGTTGTCGATGAGGTAACGCATGGAGTAGCGAATATCATCTTCAAGACTCTTTTTGATGCCCTTGATTTTCGAGAGATCTTTGGAATAGTTTGGTATAGGGTTAGGATCTTTACAGGAGACCTTGATTGCGTTTACGGGTTTTCCGAAGTATTTTCGTTCAACAGGTTCCAGCCCTGCTAGAGGCGGAAGATCCGCCTTACGTGAATGAATTCTGTCAACCACAACCTCGGGGTTCTCCTTCTCCTCGAGGACTAGATAAAAGTAAGGAAGAAAATTTCGATCAATTATGAGAATACGCCTTCCTTCATCATCTATGCCCCAGATCCACAGTTCAGGTTGATGGGCCTCAACTTCGTAGTTGACATCCAGAAGCCAAAATCTCTTCTTCATTACTCAACCTCTACAAGAGAGAGCGCCAATATGTTTTTAACGCTTTTTGGCAATGACTGTGTAGTGCACGTGCACGGAGTCTAAGAGGAAGATTCCTTTTGAAGATTCTGCAAAGCAAAATCAAAAAGGGCATCATGAAGGTACTACCGGAGAGTCTGGATGATTTGTGGCATCTTTACAATGTTATTCTTAAGAACGATGAGGTGCACGCACGGACAACCCGGGAAGTGAAGATTGAGGAACAATATGCACGCCCACAAAAGGGCAAGAGGGTTTCTGTCTTTCTAGGCGTGAGGGTTGAGAAGGTTCTGTGGGACAGAACCTTGAACCGTCTGAGGGTGCATGGAATCGTTTGCGAGGCGCCGGAGAAGATAAGCGTGAGGGGGTCGCGCCACACCATAAACGTGACCGTTAACAAGCCTGTAACAATTGTGAAACCCAGATGGCTGAAGCATCAGATGGATCGCCTAAATAGCGCAAGCAAGGTCACAGTAGCGCCCATCATCGTGGTCTCTATTGACAACGAAGAATACTGCGTGGCCATTTTGAGGCAATACGGCGTCGATGTAAAGGTAGAGGAGAAGACGAAACTCCCTGGGAAGCTGGAGGCGGAGAAAAGGACGAAAGCCCAGCGGGAGTTCTACAAAATGACTCTGAAGGCGTTGAGAGAAATCTGGACAAATCTCAGCAGCAGCCCCATAGTAATCATTGGCTTAGGATTCGCGAAGAATGATTTTGTTAGACACGTGAACCGGGTGGCGCCAGATATCGCAGAAACCATTATAGACGTGAAGAGCGTGAATAGCGCCGGTGTGGCTGGAATACACGAAGCCTTACGTTCAGGGGTCTTCACCAAAGCGTTAAAGCATGTGCGCATCGCTGAAGAATCGACCGTCATTGAGGAGGTCCTTGCGCGCCTAGGCAAAGGAACACTAGACGTGACCTATGGGTTCACAGAAGTCGAAAAGGCTAGCAGTTATGGCGCCGTTGAGACTCTACTTCTGGCAGACATTACATTGAGAGAAACATCCGATGAGAAACGAGAAACTCTAGAAAAGCTCATGAAAGGAGTTGAAGAAAAAGGTGGAAAGATTACCGTCATTAGCACTGAGCACGAAGCGGGGGCGAAACTGCTTTCACTGGGCGGTATAGCCGCGCTTCTGAGGTTCCCGGTCGGTTGAAGAATCACAGGCAGTTTATTTTTCCAAGAGTTTGAGGCGCCTGCGAACTGCTGGGTTTTGATCTGCGAGTTTCTTTAGAACCATCTCGAAGGTTTCATCAGGTGATAAATTTCTCTCGATGAACATTCCGGTTCTTCCGACTTCGTCGCGGCGTAGGAGGGCGTGAACGCGGTCAAAGACTGTGTTTAGAGAGACGCCTAAGATGCGGGAGACCGCTTTTTCACGACCCACTACTGTACTTTCGACGTGACCATCCGACGTAGGTTCGACTAACATGAGTCTCTTATCCACACCGGGCACGCGCTTACGGTTCTTGAGCATGGGAAGTGTCGTCATACCGCCAAACTTGTAGAAATCTTTCTCTACGGGGCGAAGTTTTACTAAAGGAAACG
>CAYGAE010000023.1:0-18815 GCA_964347855.1 uncultured Candidatus Bathyarchaeia archaeon | reverse complement strand
GATTGGAGAGACTGTCGGGGCAGATGTTGTGACAGTGATGGATGATCCAACTCTAAAAGGGTCTTTTGGATACTTCCCTTACGACAGTGAAGGGACGCAGACGAGACCTAAGTCTCTCGTTGAAAAAGGGGTCTTGAAAGAGTTCATGCATAGCATCGAGACGGCGAGCAGAATGAACATCAAACCAAACGGCAGCGCGAGAGCCGAGACGTACCAGAACATTCCCATTGTAAGAATGAGTAATACATACATCTCCCCGGGAGACTGGGCATTTGAAGAGATAATCGAAGACACGCGAGAAGGCATCTACGCAAAGGGATCAATCTACGGGTATGTCAACTCTGCGAAGGGGCAGTTCATGTTCAAGCCTGAAGAGGCCTACCTCATCCAAAACGGGGAAGTCACATCCCTTCTTCGAGAAGCGGCAATCTCTGGCTTAACACTCGAGGTGCTAGAGAACATCGACGCGTTGGGCAAAGATCTTGAGATCAGAGATCCAGGCTCATGCGGCAAGTCATTACAGGGCGCCAGAGTAGATGATGGCGGCCCCCACACTCGGGTCAAAGAAATGGTATTTGGAGGGCTGTAATCAATGGAGAAGAGTCTAATCGATGTGGGATCTAAAGCCGTAGCAGCTGCAATCAAAGCCAACGCCGACCAGGCTGAAGCCCTCTTGAATAGGACCCACCACATCACAGTCACCATTGAGAAAGGTACAGTCAAACACGCCTACACAGTCTCCGATGAAGGACTCAGCGTAAGAGCAGTCTCCAAGGGGTCCCTAGGGTTCGCTTACTCGACAACGCTAGAAATGAAGAGTACAATGGCCGCCGCAAAGTCTGCCTCTGCCCAAGCCAATGCCGGAACACCTGATCCTGAGTTCAAGTCGTTGCCCCAACCGAAGAAAATGCCAATTGTGAAAGGAACCTACGACAAGAAGACGGCTGACGTCGACGCTGCAGATCTCTTAGAAATAGCAGTCGCAATGGCCGAGTCCCAGAAGATCGACAAACGAATATACTCCGTCAACTCAGCCCTCAGATGCGGATGGCAACAACGTGCTGTAGTCAACTCACTCGGTGTGGAGTGTGAAAACATATCAACACTAGTCTATGCTGAAGGGGAGACTATTGCGAAAGAGAGGGGCGAGATGTCCTCCAGTCTGGAGCTTAAAGCAGCGAGAAATCTGAAGAAGATCGATCCCCAAAAGATTGGGAAGACATCCGCCGAGTACGCACTAAAATCCCTTCACGGCAAAAAGATCGAGACAGCAAGACTACCTGTTGTCCTAGACTCTATTGCCGCCTCATCCATCTTCCTTATGGGCATAATGCCAGGAATCAACGCAGAGAACATACAGTACAAACGATCCTATCTGTGCGATAAGCTTGGCAAGCAGATAGGTTCCGACCTATTCACAGTTATCGACGATGGCACATACCCCGATGGCGTTGGATCATTGCGATTTGATGCTGAAGGAACCCCCGCCCAGAAGACAGAGATAATTGCGAAGGGCATTCTTCAGAGCTACATTTACGATTCATATACTGCTGGAAAAGACGAAAGAGAGAGCACAGGAAACGCGTTCAGGCTCGTCTCTGGCCACATGTTCGAAAACTACCGAGGCATTCCAACCATAGGAGTCAGGAACCTAGTAATCGCACCAGGTAGAGGCACAGTCAAAGATTTAATTTCCGAGGTCAAAAACGGTATACTCCTTCGAACCACTTGGGATCGACCAAACATCGCAACAGGTGACTTCTCAGGTCTCATCGCTGAAGGATACCAAATCGAGGATGGCGAAGCCAAGTACGCGATCAGACAGACGAACATCGGCATTAATATGGTCGACCTCTTCAACGGGATTGTGGCGGTTGCCGCTGATTCCCGCCAATTCCAGCTTCCGTCAAGAGGGCCTCACTGTGTAATATCGCCATCGATCATGATAGAAGAAGCCATGATATCTGGAGCGCGTGCGTAGCCTGCGGATGCTACTTGCCCTTCCAAGCGGGTTTTCTCTTTTCCAGAAACGCTGTTAGGCCTTCGAAGGCATCCTGCGTTTTCATAAGTCTGTTTAAATACAGCTCGGTGACCTTTGCTAACGCCGTTTTCGAATCTAGGTCTAATCCTTCGTAGATTGCTTTTCTGTTCAATCTAAGCACTATCGGGCTTTTCTCACTCAATTTCGAAACAAGCTCATTTACTGCCTCGTCTAGCTTGTCAACAGGAACAGCTTTGTTGATGAGCCCTATTCTCTCGGCTTCTTTCGCATCGATTCTGTCTCCAGTGAGAATCAACTCGAAAGCCTTTCGTCTCCCTATCAATTTTGGAAACAAGACTGTCGCTGGCGGAGGTAAGACTCCAGCGTTGATCTCTGGCTGTCCGAATACCGATCTGTCAGAAGCAATGATCATGTCGCAGGCCGTAGCAACTTCGCAGCCTCCACCCAAGGCGTATCCATTCACGACGGCTATGGTTGGTCTATCTAGGTCGAATAGCGAGTAGAAGATCTGGTGAAAGGTTTCAAGGAGTTCGTCGACCTTTTCTGGCAAGTGGTCTTTGATGTCAACACCTGCTGAGAACGCGCGGTCTCCCGCACCTTCTAGAATCACCACGCTTACGCTGTCATCTTTCTTAACGTGTTTAAGTGCCTTGTTCAATTCGCGCAGAGTTTCTATGTCCAAGATGTTGAGAGGAGGTCTGTTTATCGTGATCTTGGCAACGAGATCTTTTTTCTCTAACAGAATGTGTTTAAAACTCAAGAATGCCCACCTTCTGAAGAATATTGTGAGAACGCTTTAAACACTTTTCATCCGCCACAGAACGTTCTGTTGCGAAAAACAGGAACAGCAAAAACCATAAAAGAAGGCGAAAATAACGTAAGTCCCCAAACTAATAGGTGTTGGTCTTGAAGGTTCCTAACAAGATACAGACTTGGCAGATGACGCGGCCTTGGAGCAAAGACCCGGAAACCAGCAAAGTCGTTGAAGGCAAACTGGAAAGAACCGAGATTCCGGTTCCAGCCATTCAGCCTGGAGAAGTTCTAGTTGAAATTGCGGGTTGCGGTGTTTGCCATACTGACCTCGGCTACTTCTATAGCGGGGTTCCCACAGTCACTACGCCACCCCTCACTTTGGGGCATGAGATAAGTGGCGTGGTCGTGGCAGGTGAAGAACGATTGTTGAACAAAGAGGTTATCGTACCAGCGGTCATGCCTTGTAACAACTGTCCCATCTGCGCGGCGGGAAGAAATAACCGTTGCCTCAATCAGAAGATGCCCGGCAACAGCTTGGGCATCTATGGCGGCTTCTCAAGTCACATCCCAGTTCCTTCTGAAGACCTATGCATGGTTGACGATCATGGTGATTTCCAACTCGCAGAGCTTGCGGTCATAGCCGACGCCGTGACGACTCCGTATCAAGCGTGTATGCGGGCGGGATTGAAGAAGGGAGATAACATAGTCATCGTCGGCGTCACTGGCGGCGTAGGTAGCTACATGGCTCAGATGGCCAAGGCCTTCGGCGCGAAAACCGTCGTAGGAATCGCCCGCAACCCCGAGAAGCTGGAAAGAGCCCTCAACTATGGCGTTGACTTCGTTATCAACTCCACTGGCAAAGATGCAACGGCTGTTCGCAACGAGTTTCGAGCCCTTTGCAAGACTCATGGGCTTCCCCACAACTATGGATGGGTAATCTTCGAGGTCACGGGAAGCTCCCCAGGTCAAGAGATAGCGCTCAGCCTCTTGTCTTTCATCGGTAAGCTGATCTGGGTTGGCTTCGGCATGCAGAAGAACGAGTACAGCCTCTCGAGGCTCATGGCCTTCGACGCCGAGATCATCGGCACTTGGGGCTGCTTGCCCCAATATTACCCCAAAGTACTAGAACTGGTTCTTAACAAGACCATCAAGATTAAACCCTTCACCGAAATTAGGCCAATGAGCAACATCAAAGAAGTCTTCGAAGAGGCTCACGCCAGAAAACTGATGAAACGGGTTGTTTTGACTCCTGACTTCTGACACGCGCCGCACAAACTCCAATCTGCGTAAGGTGTGAGGTCAGACCGCATGGGTAGTTTAACGGTGAGGATTCGGATTCCCGTAAATCTTCTGCATCAGATGGACGTCTATTAGTCGACCGAATTTGTTTCCCACTTCTTTCATTATTCCAATGTGATTGAACCCATATGTATCAAACATATGAATGCTTACATCGTTTCCTTCCGATACCCTGGCTATAACCGTGTGAAGCCCAGCATCTTTCCCTTTCTCCAGAATGGCTTCTACAAGTTTCTTCCCGATTCCTTGTCCTCGATATCCTTCCTTCACATATACCGATATTTCTGCAGTGTCAGAATATGCACATCGATCTGACCAAGGAGACAGAGATGCCCATCCAACAATCAGTCCTTCTTCTTCGGCAACTAATATAGGATATTTTGAACCATGCTCTTCAAACCATTCCGCTTGCTCGTCCATTGTATTGGGCTCTGTATCAAACGTTGCTGTCGTTTTCAGAATAGCATCATTGTAGATGTCAGTAATCCCCTCTAAGTCTTCCAATCTTGCTTTCCTAATCTTCATCATACCGCGTTCCCCGCATACCTCTGGTAACAGAAGATAAATCCATAATCTAAAATAATATTCTGTACATGGACAGTATCTTGGGTGCTTCAATGATAACGTATGACGATTTCAGAAAAGTTGACATGCGAGTAGGCAGAATTTTAGACGTAGAAGATTTTCGGGAAGCAAGAAAACCCTCCTATAAGCTGAAGATAGATTTTGGTCCTGAGATCGGGACAAAGAATTCTAGCGCCCAAATTACCGGATACAGAAAGAGCGAATTGAAAGGAAGATTGGTTATAGCCGTTGTCAACTTTCCTCCCAAACAAATCGCCACCTTCCAATCTGATGTTCTAACCTTAGGAGTCATAGACCGAACCCAGAAGAACAACTGGTTTCTAATCCAGCCTGATAGAGACGTCGAATTAGGCACACGAGTAGAATAGGCCAAGATGCACGCACAGTGAGTTCATCAAGGCTGATTTCGATCCGTCACCGAGTTTGAAGGCAAGAAACTTTCAAAGAAGAGAAAATAGAAGTATAATCTCAAACCCTAGAAGAGCTTTTGTTTTCGTATCCATTCCGGGAACCATTTGTAATGTTCAAGTGGGTTTGCCTTTTTCAATCCTTTATATGTTGCTTTTGCAAGGGCTATGGTGCCCCGCCGATCCCTATATAAATGAACTAAACCTTTCGCTTCCAATGACTCCAGCACCTTGTCCAGGTGCTCATCAGTTGCCTTTGCCAAGATCTCTTTCATGGCACTGCGGCTCATGTACAACCCCGGGTTCACTCTATAGTCTTCTGCCAACATTTCCAGCGCAGTTTTCTCATTTGTTTCGGAGATGACTTTGGCTTTAGTCGCTGAGATAGGTATTCCAAGTTTCGCGTGGATGTATCTCTGGGGTATCTTCAAATCTCCTGCCATGGCTCTGGTTCCCTGTCTGTAAAGGACCATTCTCATGACTTCGCTGGTTCCCGCACCTATCTGGTTGACCCGTGCGTCGCGGATGAAAGCTTCCAAGGGATAGAAACGAGTCCAGCCATCTCCACCCATGACCTGTTGAGCGTCGACTAAGAGGCTTTCGTAGGCTTCTGAAGTGTAGAGTTTAGCCAGGGTTGCTTCCATTACGCATTCCATTTTCTTATCCATCACATAGGCGGCGTAATAGGTGAGCAGTCGAGCGGTTCGCAGCCTCGCAAACATGTCTGCAATCTTAAATTGGTTCACTTCAAACCCGATTGTGGGTTGACCAAACTGTAAACGTCTTTGAGCGTGTCCAACCGCATATTTGATTGCTTCTCGCATGGGGCCAAGCATTCCTGCAGCGAAGAGATTTCGCTCAAAATTTAGCCCATCAACGAGAATTTTCCAGCCGTCGCCTTCCTCTCCCAACCGATTCACCACGGGAACTCGAGCGTCGTCGAAGTCAAGGTATCCGTTTGGAAGGCCTACCCATCCGCCTAATTCGTTAATCCGCTCCACTGAAAAGCCGGGCGTCTCTTTCTCGACGATGAAGGCGCTTAGATGCTTGTATTTGGCTTTATCCTCTGGGCGGTCGCTTGTCTTGGCGTATAAACAGTATATGTCGGCTACGCCTGCGTTAGTTATGAACCTCTTTTTCCCGTTGAGAAGGTACTCATCGCCTTTTCGAGTCGCGGTGGTCTCGATGCTTGCGGCGTCTGAGCCCGCGCCAGGTTCTGTTATGCAGATTCCTCCCAACATCCCTTTCGCGATCTTTGGGAGCCACTTCTTTCTTTGGGCTTCATTACCAAATTTCATAAGCTGTTCTACACCGCCAAACATTGTTACGCTGTAGGAATGCGCAAATCCAGAGCACACACGACTGAGTTCTTCCGCAACGATACAGCATCCGGTGATACCGATGCCCATGCCTCCATACGTCTCTGGAATGGGGGCTCCAAACCATCCTCGCTTACCGACTGCTGCTAGAAGGTCGGATGGAAACTCGCTTGTCCACATGATCTCTTCTCCTCTCGGTATACTTTCATCAGCAAATTTCCTGGCTTCGTCGGCGAGTCTCTTCTGCTTCTCGTTCCACCAAGGATATTTTTCCATCATCTCTTCACCTGCGACCTACCAGATAGATTCATGAGAAACTTAAAACTTGCTAGGCTCAGCCTCTGATGAAGCTTGTTTTATATTCCTAGCTTGCAAGAATACCTAGAAGGAGATGAAAGGAACATGATAACTGGCTTGGATCACATCGGTATCGCCGTAAATAGCCTCGACGAGGCGTTAGAAATCTACGAGAAGATTCTCGGTCTGAAAGTCGGAAAAATCCGTGTGGTTGAGGACCAACAAACCAAGGTTGCCCAGCTCTTTGCGGGGGCAACCAAAATCGAGTTGCTTGAACCTACAGATGAGGCGAGTCCGGTGGCAAAGTTCATGAAAAAGAGAGGCGAAGGGGTGCATCACATAGCCTTAGAAGTGACCAACATCAACGAATCTCTCCGTAGAGCAAAAGAGCAAGGACTCGTGCTCGTAGACGAAAAGCCGAGAATTGGCGTTGACGGGTTGAAAATCGCTTTTTTGCACCCAAAAAGCACCAAGAATGTCTTGCTAGAGCTATGTGAAAAGTGAGAACATCTCGGTTCAAAGGCGTCATAGTATGCACAAAGATGGAATCATAGTGCCTAAGAGAGTTCAGGATGGGTTACGTACAGACTTCATTGGAAAAGAGATCCATCATTTCACAGAGGTAACCTCAACCAACGATATTGCAAAGGAACTGGCCGCTGAAGGAGCTGAAGAAGGAACTATAGTGATCGCTGAAACTCAAACACAAGGCAGAGGAAGGTTCGGTAGAAGGTGGGCGTCACCAAAGAGAGGAATCTGGTTTTCCACCATCTTGCGGCCCGAAGTGAGTCCTAAGGACGCTCTGAAACTGACGTTAATGACTGCTGTTGTCGTAGCGAGAGTCATCAAGAGAACGCTGAGGTTGGACGTTCAAATCAAGTGGCCCAATGACGTTTTGATCAAAGGAAAGAAAGTATGCGGCATTTTGACAGAGATGAACACGACGGGCAAAGTTGTAAACTCCGTTATCATTGGCGTGGGAATAAACGCAAATCTCGATATCGACTCTTTTCCTGAAGACTTGAGAGACTCTACAACATCCCTAAAAAAGGAACTGAACGAAGAAGTGGCCCGAGAAAGATTCTTGCGGATTCTACTCGAGGAGTTAGAGCATTACTATAAGACGTTTACGCGAAGGGAATTTCATCCCATTCTGGAGGAGTGGAAGAGTTTTGCGGACTTCCTTGGTTCACCCGTGGAAATTGTGAGCTACGATGAAAAAATAACAGGCCTAGCCATTGGTGTGGACCAGAGCGGGGCCTTATTGATCAAAACCCAGAAAGGGATCATGAGAAGAGTGATGTCTGGCGATGTAACCTTGCAGAAATAATAAGATAGCCTTCATCCAATGTTCACCAAACACTTACCTTTTTAACTGAACTAAATATCAGTTAAGACCGTAATCTGAAAATCGTTAGGGGAAGATTATGAATGGTATCTCGGGAACCCACCGTTAAAGAAAAAATAAGGAAATCTAGAAAACTGAAGGAAGAATCCAAGCTTGGTGGTGGGAAGGAAAGAATAGAAGCACAGCACAAAAGAGGAAAATTGACTGCCCGCGAAAGGATAGACCTGCTCCTTGATCCCGGGAGCTTTGTAGAACTCGATCCCTTCGTGACTCACAGATGCACCGACTTTGGCATGGACAAGAAAATAACACTAGGCGACGGAGTCGTCACAGGATACGGCACAATCGACAGCCGACCAATTTTCGTGTTTTCCCACGACTTCACCGTATTCGGAGGATCACTCGGCGAAATGTTCGCAAAGAAAGTATGCAAAGTTATGGATCTGGCCATGAAAGCAGGCGCACCAATTATCGGCTTAAATGATTGCGGTGGGGCGAGAATACAAGAGGGGGTTGCAAGTCTCGCTGGTTACGGCGACATCTTCTTCAAAAATGTATTAACCTCGGGGGTAATTCCCCAGATCTCTGCCATTATGGGACCTTGCGCTGGCGGAGCAGTCTACTCACCTGCACTGACAGATTTCGTCGTAATGGTTGCAGAGACCAGCCACATGTTCATAACCGGTCCCGAGGTCATCAAGGCAGTGATAGGTCAGGAGGTCTCTTTTGAAGATCTCGGAGGAGCGTTCGTTCACAGTCAAACAAGCGGGGTAGCTCATTTCACAGCGTCGAATGAAGAGGAGTGTATCGAAATCATTAAGAAACTGCTGAGTTTTCTGCCCTCAAACAACATGGAAGATCCTCCAGTAGCTGAAACCGGTGACGACCCTAACCGCACTGACGAAAACTTGGCAGAGATAATCCCTGACGATCCTGACAAACCATACGACATGAAAGAAATCATTCTGAGCGTAGTAGATAACGGCGATTTCTTTGACGTTCAACCTCTCTGGGCGCCAAACATAATCGTCGGCTTTGCAAGACTCAACGGGCGCACTGTCGGTATCGTTGCGAATCAACCCAAGTTCTTCGCCGGAGCCCTGGACATAAACTCCTCGGTCAAAGCGGCCCGCTTCATTCGATTCTGTGACGCTTTCAACGTTCCTGTCATTACATTCGTGGATGTCCCTGGCTTCCTCCCCGGAGTCGATCAAGAGCATGGTGGGATAATACGGCATGGCTCAAAACTGCTCTACGCCTACTGTGAAGCGACCGTTCCGAAGATCACGGTTATCGTCCGCAAAGCCTATGGCGGAGCCTACGACGTCTTAGGCAGCAAACATTCCGGAGGAGACATCAACTACGCATGGCCCACAGCGGAGATTGCAGTCATGGGCCCCCAAGGAGCGATAAACATCATCTTTCGAAGGGAGATAGCAAAGGCAGCGGACCCTGAGAAGAAAAGGAAAGAGCTAACCGCTGAATATCGTGCGAAATTCGCGAACCCCTACATAACGGCCCAGCGGGCCTACATTGACGATGTTATCGAACCGGCAGAAACTCGGCCAAAACTGATCACTGCTTTAGAGATGCTCGTAACAAAAAGGGAGAGACGGCCTCCAAAAAAACACGCAAATATACCTCTTTAAGTCGCGTCTTCAGTGATGAGACCATGTTCAACACCATCCTTATCGCCAACCGTGGAGAAATCGCGATCAGGGTTATGCGGGCTTGCAGAGAGCTGGCGATAAGGTCTGTAGCGGTTTATTCCGAAGCAGATCGAGAATCTTTGCATGTTAGATACGCGGACGAAAGCTACTGCATAGGGCCTCCCCACCCAGCTCAGAGCTACCTGAACATTGACAAAATAATTGAAGTCGCTGAAGGCTCAGGAGCAGAGGCAATCCACCCAGGATACGGGTTTCTGGCGCAGATTCCAGCGTTTGCTAAAGCATGCGAAACCAAGGGCATAGAGTTTATCGGACCCTCAAGTACCGTGCTTCAGACAATGGGTGACAAGGTGATGGCTAGGAAGACCATGACAAAGGCTGACGTCCCGGTGATTCCTGGAAGCATGAACCACGTTGAGGACGAGAATGAAGTCAAAGCGAGGGCGGAAAAGCTGGGTTATCCCATTCTCATTAAGGCGATGTTTGGAGGAGGAGGCAAAGGACTGCGTGTTGCCAATAGTAAACGCGACGTGCCGAAAGCGATGGAACTAGTTCGCCTAGAAGCAGAGACATCGTTCGGAAGCTCAAAGGTTTACGTTGAAAAGCTCTTAACAAAGCCAAGGCACATCGAGTTTCAGTTACTTGCTGACAAGAAGGGGAATGTAATTCACCTAGGCGAACGAGAATGCTCGATCCAAAGAAGATACCAAAAGCTAATTGAAGAGACCCCGTCGCCGGTGATGACCAAAGAGCTAAGAGGGGTGATGGGAGAGACTGCCATACGAGCAGCAAAGGCGATAGACTACACCAGTGCAGGCACAATAGAGTTTCTGATCGACACCGAAGGAGACTTCTACTTCTTGGAGATGAACACCCGCTTACAAGTTGAACACCTCATCACTGAGCTAGTAACGGGCGTTGACTTAGTCAAAGAACAGATCAAGATAGCAACAGGGAACGAACTCCAGTATAAACAAGATGACATAACACTACGAGGCCACGCCTTAAACTGCAGAATCAACTCAGAGGACCCCTACAGAGACTTTGTGCCCTGCCCAGGTACCGTAACAAGATATCGCCCTCCAGGAGGTCCCGGTGTCAGAGTTGACTGCGCGCTATACAGCGGATACACCATCCCGATTTTTTACGATTCCTTGATTGCCAAGCTTGCCGTCTGGGGCATAACCCGCGATGAAACCATATCGCGCATGAAAAATGCATTACGTGAATGCGTTATAGAAGGTGTCGAAACCACAATCCCCTTCCATGAAAAGATTTTGGACGATGAATATTTCAGAAAGGGCGAAATCCACACAAACTTCACCCAGGAAAGAATTGGCAGCCTCGCGATAAAGGAGAAGTTTGAAGGTGAAGATGTCGCCGCTTTGTCAGTCGCCCTCGCAGCCTATTTGATGAATAGGCGACAAGGTCTAGCTGTGATCCCAAGCCGAAGAGCCGAGGAAGCGTCCGCGTGGAGAATGGCTGGAAGACGAGGGTGGAGGAGATCTAGAGTAGCCACGTGAGTGCCTGACTTGAGACAGCATAACATCTTAATTGATGGCAAACCGCACAAGGTCAAGCTGCGCGCGCTTAAAGTGGACAAGGAATCTCCTTTCTTAGTTGAAGTTAACGACAAATCATACGAAGTGAGGCTTGCAACAGAGCTCGGCTATGGAACTTCGATCTCCATAAATGTGAGCGGCAGACCGTACCGAGTTGAACTCGAAAAGCCAAGCCAAAACACTCCGTTTTCTGTAAAGGTCAATGGCAAATCGTACAGAGTACAATACGATACAATTAGCAAGGCCTATCCACGAACTCTAGAACCAACATTGCCAAAACCTCTCAGAACACCTGTTCGAAAAGCGATCTCAGAAAAGGGCGTAGTTACCGCTGCTTTGCCGGGTAGGGTTGTTTCACTGAAGGTTAAGGCAGGAGATTCAGTGAAAGTTGGAGACGCCCTCTGCGTTTTAGAAGCGATGAAAATGGAGAACGAGATTACAGCTCCAGTGAGGGGGGTTGTTGAGGAGATTATGGTTTCAGAGGGAGCCATCGTCAATAAGGGACAATCATTAGTCCTGATAAAGTAACTTGCATTTCAAGTAGATTAAAATATGGGCTAGGGATTGACTTCTAGTCTACAATGAATTAGATTAGATCAGGCGAATTCTAGTGAAGAGGCCAGTTAAGATAACGGATACTACCTTTCGGGACGCCCACCAGTCACTGATGGCAACGAGAATGAGAACCGAGTCAATGCTACCAATCGCGGAGAAGATGGATCAGGTTGGATTCTTCTCCTTCGAAGTCTGGGGGGGAGCAACCTTTGACGTATGCATAAGATACCTAACTGAAGACCCTTGGGAGAGAATCCGCTCACTGAAGAAGCACATACGGAAGACTCCGTTGCAGATGTTGCTGAGGGGACAAAACATAGTTGGCTATAGAAATTATCCCGACGACGTGGTGATCAAGTTCGTTGAAAAGGCCGCTGAAAATGGAATCGACATATTCCGCATCTTTGACGCCGTCAACGATGTCAGAAACATGAAAACTGCCATTGAAATTGTTAAGAAGGTTGGGGCTCACGCGCAAGGTAGTGTCTGTTACACCATAAGCCCTGTCCATACTGTAGAATATTACATGAAGACTGCCAAGTCTTTGGCTGATTTGGGTTGCAACTCGATTTGCATCAAGGACATGGCTGGGATGCTTTCGCCACTTATGGCCTACAAACTCGTGTCGGCTCTCAAGAAGGCGGTAGGGCTGCCTGTACACTTGCATTGTCACTCGACGAGTGGTATGGCTTTGATGGCGTACCTCCGAGCTTGCGATGCTGGAGTTGACATCTTGGACACAGCCTTCTCTCCTATGTCTTTTGGCACATCTCAACCACCCGTTGAAACCATGGTGGCGGCTTTGAAAGATACGCCGTATGATACGGGATTGGACATGAAGCTTCTCCTCGAGATAGCTAAATATTTTGGGGAGTTGCGAGAGAAGTACTATGATCCGATTCACCTTATTGATCCCATGGCTGAAAGAGTTGACGCATCCATTTTGGTTCATCAAATTCCGGGGGGCATGTTTTCGAACCTCATCTCTCAACTGAAAGAGCAAAACGCCATCCACAGGCTTAAAGAAGTCTTAGAGGAGGTGCCGAGGGTTCGAAAAGACTTGGGTTATCCCCCCTTGGTAACGCCCACCAGTCAGTTAGTTGGCACCCAAGCAGTCTTGAACGTCGTTTCTGGCAACCGATATAGTATCGTGCCAAAGGAAGTGAAGGATTACGTTAAGGGATTTTATGGTAGACCTCCGTCGCCCATAGGTGAAAAAATCCGAAAGAAGATTATCGGCGACGAAAACGTCATAACCTGCCGGCCTGGAGACTTGCTCAAGCCGGAATTCGGAAAGGTCTCAGAAGAAGTGAAGCCGTTTATAGAGAGTGACGAAGACCTCCTGACGTACGCTCTCTTCCCCAATACAGCACTAGAATTCTTCAAGAAGCGAGCCCTCAAGCGCCAAGAGAAGACACCTACTCCACTCACGCTCGAAAGGCGAGAATTAGAGGAGGTTGCTGCCGTTTCAACCGCCATAGTAGCCCATTTGACTAGCACTCGCGAAACCCTAGCCGTAATTCCCGTGAAAAGGCTAAAGAGATCCTCTCCTTGGAGCATCGCGGGTAGGCAAGAACTGATGAGATGGGGAGACTAAACGAGGTAGTCTATTGAAAAAATACAACATCGTCATCGACGGTAGACCGTACAAAGTGGACCTCATCAAGCATAGTGAAGGAGTTCCTTTTTTGGTCAGGATAAACGACGACCCGCGCGAAGTGGAGCTTCTGAACGAATTTAATCCCAATGTCCCGTTTCCAGTTAAGATGCAAGAAAAAATCTATAACGTAAAGCTGAAGAGACTCGATAAGAAAGCGCCTTTTTCAGTGACCGTCAATGACATGGCTTTTAGAGTTGAACTTCAGACACCACTTAGGAAGGTCGCCCGAGCTATTGGGCCATCCTCGTCCTCGATGGTTGCCAGGAAACCTGTGCTGAGAACTGTCGAAGAAGGAGAGGTGATTTCTCCTATGGCTGGCAAGATAGTTTCAGTGAAGGTGAAGAAAGGAGATTCTGTGAAGGTGGACACTGTGGTATGTGTTTTAGAGGCGATGAAGATGGAGAATGAGATAACGGCAACGAAGACGGGATCTGTTCAAGAGGTCAGGGTTTCAGAGGGCATGGCTGTAAACGAAGGAGAAGTCCTTGTCGTCATAAAATGATTTACTCAGTTTTTCTTTTCAGGTTTGGTGCATGGCGCAACTAGATCAATTTGAGCTTCTTGCCGCCTTCTTCGAATGCTGCGACAGCCTTGTCCAAATGCTCTTCAGTATGCTTAGTGCACAACTGGCAACGAATCCTTGCCTTATCACGGGCCACCATGGGATAAACGATCGGCAACGCGAAGATGCCCTTCTTCCAGATGAAATCTGCGAGGTCCTTAGCTGCCTTACTCTCACCACACATCACTGGTACAATAGGCGTCTCGCTGTTTCCAGTGTCAAAGCCCAGGTCTTTCATTGCCTTTATGAAATACTCACGGTTCTCCCACACCTTCTTCACATGTTGTGACTCAGACTCCAAAACGTCAATTGCAGCAATACACGCAGCGGCTACTCCCGGGGGCACTCCTCCGCTGAGTAGCCAGGTCCTAGATTTGTTGTAGGCAAAATTCCGCAGGTCTTTTCCACCAGTGATGTGGCCGCCTATTACTCCGAAGGCTTTTGAGAATGTACCCATTTCAGCGTGTACCTCGTCACGACTTAGGTTGAAATGACTGACAATACCGCGACCGCCTTCTCCAAGCACTCCTTCGCCGTGGGCGTCATCCACGTACACGCCTGCCCCATGCTCCTTGGCGATCTTGGCGATTCCAGGGAGCGGAGCCAGGTCACCGTCCATACTGAACACACCGTCTGTGAGAATCCAAATGTGGTTGTACGGCGGTTTGTGTTTTTCTGTTTCATTCATAACACGTGAAAGGTCTTCAACGTCCTTGTGTTTAAAGATAGCCCGATCGGCGTGACTCAGCCGCACGCCGTCGATGATGGAGCCGTGATTTAGCTCATCTGATACGAAGAGGTCTCCTCTTCCACAGAGTTGAGGGACGAGGCCCTCGTTAGCCATGAAGCCAGTCTGGTAGGTTAGAGAGGCGGGGGCCCTCTTAAAGCTTGCAAGGCGTCTGTCTAGCTCTTCGTGAAGCGCCATGTTGCCTGAGATGGAGCGGTCGCTGCCAGCGCCTGCGCCGTATTTTTCGGTTGCCTCAATCATGGCCTTAACGACTTTTGGATGTGTGGCCAAGTTGAGGTAATTGTTGGCACAGAGCAGTATGACCTGCCTCCCGTCAACTGTGCAGACGGGTTCACTGGCGGTTTGGAGTTCTCTGAGTTCCCAGTTCAGGCTTTCCTGGACCAAGCGTTGGTATTCTTCGCCTAGGTATTTTGTTGGATGCCTTTCAACTGTCATGTGATCCACCTTAAAGAGTATTTGCACTTCTGCTTTTTAATCTAATCACTCATTTAGTTGAGCGCGTAATCCTGATGCTGGATGACCAACATGAATTGATCCGCGGAAATTATGCTTTTTGTGTTCCGTCTATTCCACAATAAATATGTACGCACATCGATGTTCGGCAGTTGACGCCTTTCATCAAGTTCAGCAACATGTCCGCAGAAGCTGAGCGTGAACAAAAGGTTTTTATATCTCCAAACTATGAGCTTGAAGAAGGCTCAAATCTCACCTAGAAAAGACCTGAGAAAAGTTCTCGTTCTGGGTTCTGGAGCAATAAAAATCGGGGAAGCTGGTGAGTTTGATTATTCTGGCTCTCAAGCACTCAAAGCCTCGAGAGAAGAAGGCATAGAAACTGTCTTAGTGAACCCAAACATAGCTACAACTCAAACAGACGAAAAATTCTCTGACAGAGTTTACCTATTGCCTATCAACGCTGATTTTGTTGAGAAGATCATCAACAGGGAAAGACCAGACGGAATCATGCTCAGCTTCGGCGGCCAAACAGCCTTAAACTGCGGATCAGAGCTCGCCATCAGAGGAATCTTGGACAAGTATGGCGTAGAAGTTTTAGGAACGTCGATTGAAGGCATACAGAATACGGAAGACAGAGAGTTGTTCAGAAAAACTATGGAAGACGCTGATGTAAAGGTGTGCAAGAGCAAAGCAGCCTCATCTTTGAGAGAAGCCTTGCACATAGCAGAAACGATAGGGTATCCAGTCATCGTTCGACCTGGCTATACTCTAGGGGGTCTAGGAAGCGGAATTGCACGAAATGAAACAGAATTGATGACTATCGCCCGAAGGGGACTGGCCCAGAGCCGAATCAACCAAATTTTGATAGAAGAATGCGTGATCGGATGGAGAGAGATCGAATATGAGGTTGTCAGAGATCATTCAGACAACTGTCTCATTGTGTGTGACATGGAGAACTTCGACCCTATGGGGGTCCACACTGGGGACAGCATAGTAGTCGCTCCAGCTCAAACATTGTCCTCGTCTGAGTCAAGTAGACTAAGAGAAATCGCAATCAGAGTAGTCAGAGCAGTAGACGTCATCGGAGAATGCAACATCCAGTTTGCTTTGAGCACAAAGGGAGATTACAGAGTAATTGAAGTCAATTCGAGATTATCCCGATCTTCTGCACTAGCATCGAAGGCCACAGGCTATCCTCTGGCGTACATGGCAGCAAAAATAGCAATGGGGTATGATCTGCCGAATCTAGAAAAGACAATTCCGAGAGCTTTTGTTGAACCCTACCTGAGCTATGTCGTGGTCAAGATACCAAGATGGGATCTGCAAAAGTTCAGAAGAGTGAACAAGAGAATCGGAACCCAGATGAAGTCTGTTGGGGAAGTAATGGGTATTGGGAAAACGTTGGAAGAGGCTCTTCAAAAGGCAGTCAGAATGTTAGACATTGGCAAAGCCGGGTTAGAAACACACTCAAACATAACGAAAAGTGGGCTCATCGAGACCTTGAAGAACCCTACGGATAAGAGGCTATTCCACATATACTTAGCCTTCGAAAAGGGGTTCAGTCTGAGAAGAGTGAATGAACTAACCCACGTTGACTCTTTCTTTCTGAAAAGAATAAGAAACATTGTTGAGTTCGAAAAGAATTTGAGAAAACGTCAGTTAACAAAGGAGACCCTCCTTGAAGCGAAAAAACTGGGATTTTCCGACAAACAAATAGCAGAGGCTAAGAGAAAACAGGAAAGAGCAATCAGAAAACTGAGAGAAAGCCTTGGAATATTACCAAAAGTAGAGAGAATAAACGCCTTAGTAAGCGAGGGACTTTCTGCTAACTATTTGTACCTGACCTATAACTCTGATAAGGAGGCTGCACTTCACAGCAAAGAAAAGAAGATCATCGTCCTCGGCTCGGGGCCCTACAGGATTGGATCTTCCGTAGAGTTTGATTGGAGTGCCGTCAACACGGTTCTAACCCTGCGAAAAAACGCATACGAAGCCATAATGATAAACTGTAATCCAGAGACCGTTTCCACCGATTACGATGTTTCAGACAAGCTGTACTTCGAAGAATTGACTTGTGAAAGGATCTTAGATATCTATGAAAAAGAAAATCCGGTAGGTATTATTGTTTCAGTCGGCGGCCAGATTCCAAATGATCTGGCTCTAAGATTGCACAGGTATGGAGTGCGCATTCTCGGAACCAGTCCAAAGCAAATTGACAAAGCAGAAGACAGAGCCAAGTTCAGCGGATTCTTAGACAAATTAGGGATAAAACAACCCCGATGGGACAGATTCACCAATCTAGAAGATGCACGGAAGTTTTGTGAACATATCGGATATCCCGTTCTTATTAGACCGAGTTATGTCCTATCAGGAGCCGCGATGAGGATTGCCAACAACGAAAACGAGTTAGAGCACTATCTGAAACTGGCCACCGAAGTCTCGAAGGAACATCCTGTTGTAATTTCAAAGTTCTTACAGAACGCCAAGGAAGTTGAGGTGGATGGAGTATCTGATTCAGAGAACGTTCTGATTGGAGCAGTGATAGAGCATATAGAAAATGCTGGAGTTCATTCTGGCGATGCGACCATGATTATCCCGCCTGTAACGCTTCCCAAAGACATAATTGCGAGGATCAGGGAGAGCTCTACTCGAATAGCACGATCGTTGAAGATCAAAGGCCCTTTCAACATTCAATTTATTTACAAAGACGGTCAGTTGTACGTGATAGAGTGCAATCTGAGGGCCTCTCGAAGCATTCCCTTCTCGAGCAAAACACACAATCTGAACTTGATCGAACTGGCCACGGAGGCTATCCTCGGTAGACCACTCAAGACCGCCGCGCCCACAAAGATTAATCATTTCGGGGTCAAGGTTCCCCAATTTTCGTTTATGAGACTGGATGGAGCAGACCCTACATTGAGCGTTGAAATGGTCTCCACCGGGGAAGTAGCATGTTTGGGCGAGCACCCCTCAGATGCTCTTCTAAAATCGTTGATCTCTTCCGAGTTGCGCGTTCCTACACAGAATTCTTCGGTCCTAATTACGGTCTGTGACGAAGTTAAGCCTAGGATTTTAGAAACCGCGGAAAAACTGAACAAAATGGGTTATACAATATTTGCAACTCCAGGAACAGCAAGTTTTCTGCGTGATAAGGGAATTAACACCGTAATCTTGTTCAAAGTGTTTGATAACAAGAAACCAAACATCCTAGATTACCTGAGGAATACGAAGATAGATATGGTTTTCACGATCCCTCCAATGGAAAATGATGAGATCGCCAGAGAAGACAATTACTTGATCCGCAGGACATCTATCGAATTCGGTATTCCCGTAATGATGAATCTAGAGCTAGCCGAAGCCTTGACACAGGCCATTGAACATCAGAGAGGAAAGGTTTTTCAAATCAAATCATGGAACGAGTATTTCAGTCAGACGAATACAGATTTCCATTGAATCAAGTCTTTCTATCATCCGGTTGTTCTTGCCAACCACTTGGCCTTTGACTACCCGCAGCACTGAACAATATCCACTCTCTATTTGACTATTCCCACTGTGGCTCAAGGATCACCTTTCCAGCCTGTTTGTTATGGATGGC
>CAYGAE010000022.1:13058-19499 GCA_964347855.1 uncultured Candidatus Bathyarchaeia archaeon | reverse complement strand
CGGAGCAGGGGCGATACATAAAAGGAGAAGAATGATGAAGTATTTTTTCATTTTTCCAAGGCTGTTCCGGTGAACGAAAACTAGTAATTAACCCGTCTTAAACAAGAAAAGATTCCCGAAACTAGTGGCGACGAAGAAAGGAGCAAAATTTCAGCCTTATCTCGTCTTGAAGCCAGACTCAAGGAGAAGTTTTCTTGGGGCACTCAACAAGATTTCGAAGATCTGACAAGGCGACTGGAACCCAACCTAACAAAATCTGAGGCAGAGAACCTCTTCCAGAGACTGGTCGACGAGGGATCCATCGCTGTGGATCCAGAGGGATGGTGGAGATGGACCAAGTGAAGCCAAGGAAACTTGGAGACTCCTATCGGCTCCGTTGCAAGCATGTAGGAAAGATCGTTTGGATCAGCAACGACGAAGAAGCCTTTGCCGTCAAGGCTCGTCAACGCGCAGGGTCCTGCTGCAACAGAAAAACCCAAGACGGAACATGGCACCCAACAGTGTTTCTAATCAAGACACTGAACAAAAACCCACAGATTTACGCCACCGCTTCACACCTAACCACGCTCGTAAACCGGTTCCTTACAACCTTACAGAACATGAAGTCATGGAACCAGCTGAACAGCCTAAAGGGAGAGACTCACCTGAAGCGCCACCTCTCCAACATCATCGAATACACCTTCTACTTCCACAAGAACCAGATCACAGAACAAGAAGTTGAGAACCTCATACACCTCCTCGAGAAAGGGTAAGGTAACCTAAAACGTGGGCGCACGCGCAAACGTGGACTACAGATGGTAGCAAAGAATGGTTGAGGACAAGGCTCGCTTCCGCAGCAAAGAGCATACCGGGCAAAGCAACGCTAGGAATCGGAAGATGGGGCCGCGTGGTCTGCTACCCCAGCCTCCCGAATGCCCTGAATGCACGTCGCCAAAAGTCTGGAAGGATGGATTACGCTGCACAAAGCATGGCGACATACAACGTTATCTATGTAGAAGTTGTGGCTATCGCTTCTCTGAAAGCAAGAACGCTGTCGCCAAACCATTTTATACACCCTCAAGCAAAGGTTCTACTTGCCAAGTAGGCGCGTCGCCTACACCGTGGCGAGTGAAAAACTTGGCCAAAGTGGAACCGCTTAAAGAAAGGCTTGCGGGAGCCACACAACCAACCAAAGCAGACATCAAAGGCAAACTAATAGAATACCTCTGGTATCTCAAAAAACAAGGCTACGCCGAATCCACCAGCAAAACATACTACAGCATACTCAAACACCTCGTAAACCAAGATGTCAACATAGGCGATCCCGAAAGCGTGAAGAAGTATATAGCCATCAAGGAAACATGGGGCAAAGGAAGAAAACAAAACGTCGTCAAAGCCTATTCACTATTCCTCAAAACACAAGGCACCACATGGGAAAAACCGAGATACAAATGCCCCCAAAAGCTTCCCTTCATACCCACAGAAAAGGAGATAGATTCGCTAATCGCAAGCTGCAACAAACAAGTCGCTACCTTCCTCCGAATGCTCAAAGAAACCGGTGCAAGAAGAGGGGAGATCTACTACCTAAAATGGACTGACATCGACCTCGTAACGAACACGGTAAGAATAACACCTGAAAAAGGCAGCAACCCAAGAATCTTCAAGATCTCAGACAAACTCGTCAAAATGCTCAACAACCTGCCAAGAAAAAGCGAGAGAATATGGACATACCACACCATGCACAATCTTGACCGCAGCTTCAGAAAACAACGAAAAAGAACAGCCCATAAACTAGGCAACCAAAGACTCCAAAGGATAACCTTCCACACTCTACGCCATTGGAAAGCAACCATAGAATACGCCAAAACAAAAGACATCCTCTACGTCCAACAACTACTCGGCCACAAGAACCTGAAAACGACATTACGATACACGCAGCTTATCCAGTATCCCCACAACGAGAAATACATCTGCAAAGTCGCCACAACAGTGAACGAAGCCAAAGAACTGGTGGAAGCCGGATTCGAGTACGTCACTCACATGAACAACTGCAAACTCTTTCGAAAACGGAAACTCACATTCCTCGGAACGTCAGGAGTGTAGTGGTCCGTCCTGAGGGCCCGTAGTCTAGGCTGGATTAGGACGCTGGCCTGCGGAGCCGGAGATCCGGGGTTCAAATCCCCGCGGGCCCGCCAACACGTGGGCGCAGCACGGGAGTCGCTCTAAAGGAAGACTCTCCTGGAAAGAATACAGAGAGAGGCTCCAGCTCACATTCGTTCTGGGGCCACTATGCCCAGAAGGTTTAGGCAGTTTCTTAACACTATCTTTGTGGCGTCTACTAGAGCAAGCCTAGAATCGCTCAATTCTGGGGGTTTGGCCTTTATCACTGGAAGCGCCGTGTAGAAGGCGTTAAACTTGTCGGCGAGGGCGTTGGCGAAGTCTGCTATGGTGTTGGGTCTCAGATTCTCTGCCGCGTCGAGGAAGACCTCGGGAAATCGGGCTATCATCAGGATCAAGTCGCGTTCAAGGGGAGCTGTCAGCAATGAATAGTCGGGATGCTCGGGCTCTCTGGATGCTTTCCGCAAGATGCTGCAGGCTCGGGCATGCGAATACTGAATGTAGGGGGCGCTGTTTTTTTCGAAGTCCAGCACCCGGTCCCACGTAAAGACAACAGGCTTCATCGGGTCAACTTCTACCAGCGCGTATTTTACGGCTCCGATGCCCACAAAGTTTGAGATTCGGCGCTTCTCGCCCTCTGAGAGGTGGGGAGACCGTTTTGAAACTTCTTCATAGGCTCTTTCGATGGCGCCATCCATGACCTCGTCAAAGGTGACATAGCGGCCCCGTCTGCCGGACATGCTATATCCTGGAAGCCTGACCAGGTTGTGCGCGAAATGGGACAGATTCTCAGCGTGTTCCGTGTATCCTAGGGCGTACAAGGCGAGTTTCAGCTGTAACTGTGACAGGGTTTGTTCCATGCCAACCACGTTGATGACTCTCTCAGCCTTCGTAAACTTCCACACGCTGTAGGGAATGTCCCGCGTGGTATACAACGTAGTGCCGTCTGATCTCACCAAGGTTAGCGAAGGAACCTCATAATCCTCTCGCAGACCAAGAGTTCCCTTTAGATCAAAGTCTACAGCCACCTTTTCAGCATTGAACTCTAAGACCCCTCCAACGCGGTACACGTAAGGCGTCTTCTGCAGTGCTTCAAGAACGCGGGTAACGTCGCCGCTCCAAATGTACTCGCTCTCCCAATCCCATGAATCAAAAAATATCCCCGCTCTGCCGAGCGTCTCCTTGAACCCTTCTAGACACAGCTTGGAAACGCCTCGGATCAGCTGTTCGGCCTCTTCGTCACCAGCTTCGTATTCCCGCATCAGCTTGGTCACTTTAGACTCAGCAGCTTCATCGTCTTCTATAGCATCGAGCAGATTCCCGAAGATCTCAGGAAACCTGCCTTCCAGATCAGCGGCGACCGAGCCCCAGTCATCCAATTCCCGCTGTAACGTAGAAACGTCTTCTGATGTGGAGCTCCCCTTTGCTTTCTCAATTTCGCCCTTCAATCGACGAATCTCCAGGATACAACTCGTTACCGCGTAGACTACGCCGATGAATTGGTCGGGCTTTCCCTTCGGCTTGGGCCTACCTAGCTTTTCGTATCCATAGGTCATGATTGCGGTTTGACGCCCCACATCGTCAATGTAGTAGTGTCGAAAAACTTCGTGTCCCCGGGCCTTCAGAATGCGTGCGAGGGCGTCGCCTAATACCGGATTTCGTGCAGTACCAATGTGGATTGTGGACGCGGGATTCGCACTAGTGTGTTCAACGATGGTTCTCCTCGACTTCTCAGTCGGGACATACCCATACTTGATGTCAAGAGTTCGAGATGATTCTATCGTTCGAGAAGCAAGCTCCGGAAGGTTCGCGCGAAAATTTATGTACCCCCCTCCAGCAGCTTCCACAGAATGTACCAGTGGAGAAGGAGTCACGTCAATGGCGCCGGTAACCCGTTCGGCGACATCGATTGGTTTCACAGCGAGTTGCTTGGCGAGTACAAAAGATACTGAAGACGACAACTCACCGAACTGAGGGTTGGGTGGCGGTTCCAGCGTTAAAGGAAAAAATGAAACGTGAGGGTACAGGCTCTGTAGAGCCTTCCTTAAGGCGGTCTCGCACACCCTTCGAAACTCACCAAAGGGATTGGTGGAAACCATCGTATTCACCATTTCGAGATTGCCAAGAATTCGAAACACGTTTCTGAACGCGTGTTACATACCTTCGATATACATATTGCCTTCATCATTTCATTACTTTTGAAAGAATCGGATCTGCCCCATCCCTATCGATAATAACTTGCTTAGTCCCAGCTGAAATTAAGTCTTTGCTCTCAAGAAGGCAGTCATCAGATGTATATTGTCAAAAGCCGGAAAAGATGTCTCGATTGCTCACGATAGCGATTCTCACACACTCTGGGAATCCCTTAAGGAAATTTATAACGACATAAAAGATAATGGTATAACAAAAACCTCATCACCGGTGATGGCTCTAGTTTCGGGAGATAGCGATGGATATTCGGATTCAGGGTGCAAGCGAGCACAATCTCAAGAATATCGATGTGCAATTCAGTGATGGGCTCACCGTTGTGACCGGGGTGTCGGGTTCTGGGAAGACCTCCTTGGTATTTGATACGTTACACCATGAGGCGCAGAGACGATTTTTAGATGTTTTTTTGTACGGTCGGTCTGGACAACGGCTAGCCCCTGCGAAAGTAGAGGCAATCACCGGGTTGGGACCCACGATTGCTGTTGGGCAGAATCTACTGAACCGAAATCCGCTTTCAACTCTGGCATCAGCATCTGGGCTACATCCGTTCCTGAGGTTACTCTACTCAAACTACGGAGTGCGTCGTTGTCCTCAATGCGATAGTCCCCTGAGTGTGTTGACCGAGGATGAGATTGTTGACCGACTCCTTTCTTGGTCGAAACAGGAACACCTCAACCTGTTTGCCCCTCTACTGCACCAAGTGAAAGGAAGCCACACGACACTGCTAAAAATGTTAACTGATGAGTTCGGGAGAGAGCGACTCATTGTGGATGGAGGGATCTGGGATGCCACGCCCCTTGATGCGACGAAGGCGCATGACATCGAGATTGAAATCGGTCTCATCGACAACTCGACGTCTGCAAAGAAGATTCGTGAGGTCGTCCAGAGGACCACAGCCTTGGGTGCGGGAGCGCTCAGAGTGCGCGGCAAGAAGACCAAGGTGACGTTGGCGACAATACCCATCTGCAATACTTGTGGAACCGGATTTAGAGAGTTAAGGCCAACCCACTTCAATCAATCCTGTCCCTACTGCAAGGGAAACGGCTGTGAACGGTGCGATCGAACGGGAATGCATCCGCAGGCAGCTTGCGTGCGCTGGGAGGGTATGCGACTACCTGAACTGCTAGCACTCTCCATTGATCATGTGCGGCAACTGTTTCTAGACACGGAATTGCCTTCCACAGCGAATCGGTTGCGCTCCGAGATTCAGCGACGCCTCGATGCCTTAGAGCGGGTGGGATTAGGATATATTTCACTAGATCGGTCAGCTCCGAGTCTGTCGCGGGGTGAATCGCAACGAGTTCGCCTTGCCATTTCGTTATCCAGCCGCCTCGAAGACATGCTTCATGTTCTTGATGAGCCAACGATTGGTCAGCATCCGGCAGATGTGGCCCGCTTCCTGCCTGCTTTTCGAGATTTAGCAGGACCTGTGGTGTATGTGGAACATGACCGAGCGGCCGCGGCAGAGGCAGATCAGACTATTGATCTAGGTCCAGGGGCTGGAAAAGAGGGAGGAAAAGTAATCTTTACTGGATCACCAGCAGAATTATGGAAAGCCGATACTCCAACAGGCCGCTATTTTAGTCTCCGGGATCGGGTTAACACACCAGAATCCCGTCCGTCTCCTGCCCAGTTCCTCCTTCTACACGGAGCCCACCAGCATAATTTGAAACACATTGATGTTGAGCTGCCAATTGGTCGACTTACTGTAATTACAGGCGTGTCAGGCTCCGGAAAGAGTACGCTCGTTGAACATGTGCTCGTCCCAACATTGACGACGAAGAAGCCCATTGGATGCAAAGAAATCGAAGGGCCCATCATTAAACCAGTCTTGGTCGACCAGAGCCCAATTGGGAAAAATCCGCGATCGAATCCCGCTACTTACACGAAGCTCGCTGATACTATACGAGACCTTTATGCTAAGGCCACTGGGCTATCCAGGTCTCACTTCTCCTTTAATCGCCCCGAAGGAGCGTGCCCCAATTGTAAAGGAATTGGAGCGACGGAAATCAAAATGCGGTATCTACCGTCTCTTTGGATTCCTTGCGCTGCTTGTGAGGGTCAACGGTTCAACGAGAAAGTTCTGGCTGCAATCGTTAATTTCGGTGATCAAGAACTCTCCATCGCAGATTTCTA
>CAYGAE010000022.1:6168-12958 GCA_964347855.1 uncultured Candidatus Bathyarchaeia archaeon | reverse complement strand
CAGACATTATTCGGGCGGCTGATTGGATTATTGATCTAGGACCAGGAGCTGGACCCAAAGGCGGTGAACTCCTCTATGCAGGTCCGCTAGAATGGCTCTACGATGTAAAGGAATCAATCACTGGAAAAGCACTTAAGAAAGAGAGTGTTGTTCAACCACAAAGACCATTTAGGAAAACTGAAAGCCCTGTAACACCTGTCATCTCGATTCAGAAGGCGAGAGCAAACAACCTGAAAGGTATCGACGTGGACATCCCGAAGGGAACCCTAACCGTCGTTACTGGTGTTTCGGGATCCGGGAAGTCAAGTCTGATTCGGGATGTGCTCCAAACTGAAGCGCGACGCCGTTACCTAGAATCGCTTTCGATGTTTGAACGCCAAGGTGTTCAGGAAAGCGCCGAAGCCCCTGTCGATGGAATAACAGGACTCGGAGTCACCTTGACTGTGGCACCGCATCGCGCTCACCTATGGAGCCATGTCCCTCAGTTTACTCGGCGAAACAGTGTTGGAGCAATCTCTGAGCTGAGCTTTCACGTTGCGAATCTACTTGCCTCACTCGGCGAACGTCAATGTCTGAAATGTGGAGCGACAATGAACCGGGGAAAAATGTGGATCTGCCCAAAATGCAATGCCACAGCGCCTATAGCCAAAGCACGACATTTCTCAGGAGCACACTTTGCCAGTTCATGTGGTAAATGCAGTGGGCTTGGTGAGCTTCAAGCGCCTCAACCCGATAAACTCATCATTCACCCCGAAAAACCGCTATGCGCCGGAGCTATGTGGTCACCGGGATATTGGCCAAGAACCTATCTGTGCAAAGATCAACCCGTCATTCCAGCACTTGGCGAGCGATATGGATTTGACCCGTTCAAGACAACTTGGGACGAAATGTCAGAAGAGGCACAGAATGCCTTTCTCTTCGGTGATGACGAAACCTATGTGATCACCTATCAGAGCAAATCAACTGGACGGATGAAGGGAACGCTGCGAACCCACAGGTGGAAATGGCGTGGGTTCTTTAGTAAGGATAGCTGGTTGTGGGATTGGGACATTCATGGAACGTATACTAAGAGAGTGGTTTGCCCGGAATGTAATGGAAAGGGACTTCTCCCTGAATTTCTGGCTGTCACACTTCAAAGACGCAATATGTATGAACTAAGTGAAATGCCTCTGAAAGAGTTGGAGGAGCTGTTGAGAGCGGTTCCTACTCCCCCGTCAGAAATCCCCTTGGCCGAAACTAGCCTGAACATCGCCCGAAGACGACTGCGATTCTTGCGTCAGGTTGGACTAGGATACTTACACCTAAATCGCCCCACAGGGACCCTATCGGCGGGTGAAGCCCAACGAATTCAATTGGCTAGCCTCCTAGGCAGCGGGTTGACTTCTCTAACACTCTTGATTGACGAACCCTCACGGGGGATGCACCCATCCGAACTGGAAGCGCTTCGTGACGCCTTGGAGGAACTTCGAGACGAAGGAAACACGGTAATCATCGTAGAACACGACTTACTACTCATTCGGTCAGCCGATCACATTATTGATCTTGGACCGGGAGCGGGTGCTCTCGGCGGAGAGATTGTTGCCGAAGGGAACCCAGAGGAGATTATCAAGGCCAACACTGTTACCGGAAAATGGCTTCAAGATGACGCGCTGAGGTTGAGTTCTCTGAAACGGAGAAGCCTTCAGGATTGGATTTGGCCAAATCAACGGCGAAAACCAAAGGGCTGGATGGAGATTAAAGGTGCGCGAGCTCACAATCTCAGCGGAGAGCATGTCCAGTTGCCGCTGGAAACGTTCATAGGAATCTGTGGCGTTTCAGGTTCGGGGAAAAGCACGCTACTAGTCGACACTTTAGGTCGAGCGCTCGTAAAAAAACTACATTCTTCATCGTTCGCCCGAGAACCTATCGAGCCTGGTGAACATGATTCCATCGAAAATGCTCCAAGACGTACTTTCATAGTCGACCAGTCTCGAAGAGGAATCCGAAGCCCAGCGGTTTTTCTCGGGCTAACAAAGCAGGTACAAAAGATCTATGCTGATTCTGATGATGCCCACGCCCTCGGACTAGTTGAGAGGGCATTGGCCAAATCCTGCTCAGCCTGCAAAGGAAGTGGTCGAATCCGGATTGAGATGGGCTTTTTACCCGATGAGTACTTGGAATGCGAAATCTGCAAGGGTACTGGTTATCGACCGGAGGCTTGGGAGGTTCGCTACAAGGGTGTAGCTTTGCCCGAGGTTAACGCGATGACTCTTGATGAAGTACATCAGCTTTTCAAAGAAGAAGAGCGAATTGCGAAACCTCTGAGGGTTGTTCGACAAGTGGGTCTAGGTTATCTAGTGTGGAATCAACCTGCGTATACTCTATCGGGTGGAGAAGCACAGCGGCTAAAGATCGCAAGAGAGCTATACAAGAAGACTGAGGATCAAACGCTGTATATTCTAGATGAACCAACAGTTGGCCTCCATATGGAGGACGTGGCTCGGTTAGTCGAAGTCTTGAACCAATTGGTTGATGCAGGACACACCGTTGTCGTATTGGAGCACCACCCCCACCTACTAGCCAGTTGTGATTGGCTTATTGAACTAGGACCCGGTGGCGGCCCAGAAGGTGGAAGAGTCATCGGCAAAGGACCACCTGAAGAGGTTGCGAAAATGGACACACCAACTGCTCCATATCTCCGAGAAGCGCTGGAGGTGAGACGATGACGTGGGCACCATTGTTATTGGCTGATCCCTCACCCAGCCTACGACTTCTGGTGCTACGGGATCTTCTGTACCGTCCTGAGGATGACACAGAAGTCAGCGAACTCAGGAGACTTCAAGAGGAGGACCCGCTAGTTTTGAAGTTCCTAGCGTTACAGAATGAGGATGGCTCGTGGAGGGGCGGCGAAGGCGGTGGGACCCATCTCGGAAAGATTCGACTAACGGCACAAGCCCTCATGGGCTTAGGCTACTTTGGGCTGAATCATGAACACCCTGCAGTGAAGCGAGGGGCTGAATTTATCTTTGCAGAGCAGCAGAAGGATGGGTCGTGGCCCTTGCCTACACAGGGAAGGTTACTTGACGGGGCTAATTTGTCGGATATCAAATATCATATGATCCCACTTCAAACTGCTTTACCACTACTCGGATTGGCCTGGGCTGGCTATGCCACAGATCCTCGTTCCGAAAAAGCATATGATTGGCTCCTCAAAGAACAGCTACCACAGGGTGGATGGCCTTCCGGAAGACATCATGAAACATACATTTTTGCCGCCGGATATCGCCGCCTGGCGCACTCAAAATTCGGATGTCGAACCAACACGACGGCAGCAGTGAGCGCACTAGCGTTGCATCCTCAAAGGAGGACGAAGCGGGCAGCACGTCGTGGGCTGGATCTATTATTAGCTCATGAACATCGGCAGGCGCATACTCTCGGCTTTGAAGTTGCTCGAATCATTGGAGTCGAGCCGCCTCGGGGAGGCTTCACCTATTTCCAACGGTACGATGTTGCACAGATACTAGATTTGTCGTGGCGGATTGGCGCGAGTTTGGAGGATGAGCGCATCGCGGATAACGTCAAGTTTGTGAAGGCTCTCCATGGTCCCTATGGACTATGGGAGTATCAACGCTACCCCGAGGTTTCGCGTTGGATTACCTTTGATCTATTACGCGCACTATCACGACTCGATAAAGAAACAGACTGGCTGAGTATGGAACCACGGACACCTTTCCAACCCTATCCCAAAAGGCCTCGGCGGTTTTAACAATCTGGTCGAAAAGACGTGGTGGCATGGGTAATCTCTCGCCCATCAGCTTTTTTCTTCTCGATAAACGTTTAAAAGTTTCCAGATGAACGATAGAGGATAAGCTGAGGTGAACTTGTTATGCCTGAAAGACAAGATCGATCAGAGTTGATTAGAGAATTTTTCTCGCTAGCTCTGGAAAAGAGAGAGCTGGCCTTCATGTATTTGGGATACGCTGGTATCATTTTGCGAGTAGAAGATAGAGCTGTAGCAATCGACATCGCGAATCTTTTGGGGAATAAAGAGATAGAGGCTTTCAGCAAGCTTGATCTCTTGATCTTTACGCACAGTCATGGGGATCATTACAACCGCGCCCGCGCCCGGAAAATTCTGGAGACAACAAATGCACATGTCGTGGCTCAGGCACAAGTAGCAGATGACCTGAAGAGCAGCGTTCCCAAGGATAGACTAACAACCGCCAGTCCGAGGACATCGATGAAAGCTGGTGGTTTTGAGATCATTGCAGTGGAGGGGATTCATCCCAGACCAATAAGTCTCTACCGAATTACGAAAGGCATGTTCAGCGCTTTCCATGGAGGAGATTCAGGATACTCTCCCGTGAAAGATTATCCCGCACAAGTAGCGTTTCTCCCCACAGGTTCGCCGTCTCCCTCATGTTCCCCCCAGAGTGCTCTGAAATTCGCCCTGGATCTCAAATCACGTGTTGCGGTCGCAATGCACGGCAACCCAGCTCAGTTGAAGAAGTTCAAAGGTCTTGTTGAGAAAGACATGCCCGACACAACTGTCATAATTCCAGAACGGTACAAAACAGAGACAATACTCATTTGATCTGAAAACCCTTCTGCACAACCCTGCGCGCGCGCTCGATGTAAGAGTCATTAAGGTGACTTCGCCTTATTTGAGGGACAGACATGGATCAATCCAAAAAGAAGAAGAGCCCGAGGATTCGCCTAGTCGGGGACGATATTGAACTCGCTCTTAAGCAGCTTGGGTTAGAAACGGGCAGTCTCATCGGTGTTCATAGCTCCTTGAGTAGTTTCGGTCATGTGGAAGGTGGCGCCGACACAGTGATAGATGCCCTGCTAGCGGTTATAGGAAGAGAAGGGACAATAGTCATGCCGACACATTCCGCCAACCTAGATAAAGTCAAACTGAGCCCTGAAGAACGAGCCGTTGGCGTCTTATGGCTATACAGAATCCTGCCCTACAAACCAAAGGAGACTCCATGCACGACAGGTACAATTCCAGAAACCTTCAGACAACGAAAAGACGTCACACGAAGCCTTCACCCCGTGTTCTCTGTGGCAGCTACGGGACCGAGAGCTGAAGAAATAATCAACGAAGGCCGTGAAACCGTCCTCAACGCATGGAAAAAACTGCTCGAACTCGATGGCTACATTCTCTTGATAGGCGTAGATTTGGGCGTTTGCACAGCTATGCATTTAGTCGAAGAGCGCGTTGAGCTCCCACAACATATACTAGAAAAGATAACTCCGCCGAAATGGTTCGTGGAGAAGTACCCTCAGGACCAGTGGGAATGGGACTTCGCCCCATATCCAGAATTTTCCAAAATGGAAGCCCCATGTCTCGACCACGGAATAATGAAAACCAGAAAAGTGGGAGACGCAACCCTAAAACTAGTTAAACTGAAAGACCTCATAGATCTATATGAAGAATATTTGAAAAGGAACCCTGATACATTTTATCCAACCTAAGGAGTCCACAGGGTGATAACACCCAACCTCCCCCTTCACGTGTGCGCGAATTGACAGGAGCCAAGCTGGAAATCTGTTTCACCTTTTTTCTCTGAGACAGAAGGCGTCCAGATCTTACAATCCCCAATCGTATTCTGGTCTAGGAATTAATATTCTGGTTTCATCAAACCTAAATAGCCTTCAACAGTGAGTTATCGTTAGAAAGGTTGCGATGAGATCACATTGCCATCGAAAACCGGAAACCACATTTGCCCTAATTCAAAATGCAAAGAAGAGATTAATAAGCCTCTTTCTTTAACTGACCTGTCCAAGACGCCAGCTGAAACTTACTATGCATGCCCTCGTTGTATGACCAAACTAAACGACGCCACCGAAACCCACGAAGTTCCCGAGATGATCGCCTCTACAGCGCAAGAGATGCCCGTAGCAGAAGCAGAGGAGCAGAGCATTCCGGAGGTTGTCGAACCTCAGCAGACCCAAGACAAACCAGCCAAACCTCCAGAACCAACCGAGGAAACGCCACCAGGATGCCCTCATTACTTTGGATATTTGGGCACACGCCCTAGAAAAGGCGCAATCCCGGAACAATGTCTAACCTGTCGAAAAATGATAAAATGCACGTTCAGAACATGAATCCTTCACCAACCGCCACAGACCCGTGAACTCATAAAACATTTGAGAAAAGACTTCTCCTCAACCCTTTTCGACGTAAACCCAAAACCTTCTCCTGAGCGTTAAACGTAATTATGCCGTGTGTATGACAGAGTCTATTTTAGCGGGCCCGCGGGGATTTGGACCCCGGATCTCTGGCTCCGGAGGCCTACGCAATGTCCAGTATGACAGTTCAGCGCCTTGATCCAGACTAGGCTACGGGCCCAAGAGACTGATCACAGAACTTCCTCATAAGTTGGTCGCTGTGTATTCAAAACCAAAGGCTAGTGGTTTGGCTGATCCAGTGTTGAAAAGTGTTTCCGCCGTTTGAAGAGGAGCAGCACAGCAATTTAATGCCTCAAACAGAAAAGCATCTGTGGGGAGGATTACCCTTTAAATTGCGTGCCTCATAAGTTCGTGCCCATACGATTACGGTATACGTGGCCTCACTTGACCAGTTGTGCGCGGGCATGCATAAATAATTATTTGATTACACATACTTTTATCAAATAACACAAGAACCTTCAGAGCATATGATTAACACTAATGTTGGGTTTTTCATTTCATGCAAAATCTTTAATAGAGAAGAAGAGAACATTATATGGGGTGCGCATCCAACCACAAATGGTTTATTTTCTCTGAACAGACCAAGAATCATCATCTCCCTCGCACCCCACCA
>CAYGAE010000022.1:0-6068 GCA_964347855.1 uncultured Candidatus Bathyarchaeia archaeon | reverse complement strand
ATGGTTTATTTTCTCTGAACAGACCAAGAATCATCATCTCCCTCGCACCCCACCATGTGCGTAGTATTGCAGGAGTTGTGAGGAGTCGCGCGCGCAGAAGAATGAGGTTCAAATCGATTCTTGCGTCCATTCTTCAGAGTTTGGGCGAACGGGACATTGCCGTCTGTAGATTTTGTTTTCGTTCGAGTCTATCTAGGGTAAAACCATAGACCTTTTCTACTGATTAAAATCGGAGCCAAAAATCTTTTCCGCTGTTTCACCACGATTCAACGAGTTCGCCGCTTATCCACCACGCCTTTCTTTTTCCAGACTTTTCACCAGAGTAATACTCAACGATAGGTTTTCCAAGCTGCTTTTTTGATCGGCTTCGAATCTTTCGGAGTCTGTTAAGAACCAGCCACCGGTTGGTGCCGAGATAATCGGCAAGCTCGGAGGTTGTGGCTCCCTTGTAGTGAAGAAGGTAGTCAAGAGCTTTATGATCGATATCGTCAATGCAAAAGGCGTGAGGGTTCACTTTGCCTTTTTCGTAGGTGAGCAGCTCCAGTTCTGCAAGGGATTTTTTTATCGCGGAAAGGTCCGTTTCAAGGTTGCCTATTTTCTGCTCTAGTTCGAAGATTTTGTCAGGTCTCGGAACCTTCTGCAGTTTCTCCGTTATCGCCTCACGAATGAAGTCGCTTCTCTTTCCTTCTGGAATACGGAGGGCAAGCTCCTGGTAGACTTCTTCAGGGATCTTTGCTGAGATGACCTTCAGCTTGTTCATTCTTGCTTCCCATCGACTTGATATGGATAACGAAAACATTTAACACTTCACGTTGTTGCAGAAATCGTGCAGGAAAAGCGAACCGCCATGCCCTCAGCAAGACTGCAAACAATGTTCAAGGAATTGAACAGAATCGTTGAAGTTGATGAAAAAAGAGCCAAGATAGCTAGGGCTCCAGGAAGGGCAAACATCATCGGCGAACATACAGACTACAACGAAGGCTACGTGCTACCGTGCACCGTTGACAGAGACATCGTCATAGTTGCTCAACCATGCAATTATGAGGTGATACTTCACTCCATAAACCTCAATACAACCATTAAGTTCCCTCTAAGAAACATCAGATTTGATCCTCAAGACCGTTGGGGAACCTACCCGAAAGGTGTTGCCCATTATCTTCTGCAAGCAGGCTACGAAATCGATGGCCTGATCGGCGTCATTCACGGAACCATACCGGCTAGAGCGGGATTAGGCTCTTCTGCGGCTCTCGAGATTGCCACAGCCCTAATATTCCAGCTTCTTTACGATATCGAGATTAGTCCTGTGGAAATGGCTTTGCTATGTTTCAAAGCAGAGAACGAGTTTGGTGGAGTGAGTTGCGGAATTATGGACCAGTTTGCTTCTGCCCTCGGTAGAAGAGATAGCCTTCTCTTCCTTGACTGCCGAACACTCAGTCACGAGGCTGTTGAGATCCCGTCAAGCAAACTGCGCGTCGTGCTTCTGAACACCATGGTCGAACGGTCTGCTGAAGCCGTTCTAAACAAGCGAAAACTTGAATGCCAAAAAGCTGTCCAGATCATCAAGAAGTTTAGACCGGAAACAAAATCTCTTCGAGACCTCTCAACTGATGATTTCGAACAACTGAAGAACAAGCTGCCAGCAACACTGGGAAAGCGGTGTCAGCACGTGGTTTACGAGAATGAACGCGTTATAGAAATGGTGAAAGCCCTGAAGCGAGACCGTTTTGACACGATAGGTGAACTGATGCACACGTCTCATGCGAGCTGTCGGGACCTCTACGAAGTTAGTTGCCGGGAACTCGACACAATGGTTGAGATAGCTGAAACGATTGACGGTGTTGTGGGCTGCAGGATGACTGGCGCTGGACTCGGTGGCTGTGCGGTATGTCTGGTCTGGGACAGAGCTGTAGAAGAATTAGCCAAACGAGTTTCTGAAAGCTATAAAGAGAAAACAGGGATCAACCCCGAGATTTATGTGTCCAAGATTCCCCCAGGAGCAGGAGAGTTCGTGGATTGGAACGAAAACAGTGGGGAAATCTTTTAAGAGGGAGTCAAAGAGATTACATCTCAACCTAGATTTGAGAGGTGAAGGGAATGCCCAAAAAGACGACCATATCGATCATAAAATGTGATATAGGCTCCTTAGCAGGGCACCATATTGTACCGAAACCCATACTGGACATGAGTGAAGAACGTCTTAGAGAGGGGCAAAAAAGTGGGCTCATCAATAGCCATTACGTGTTTCATGCAGGAGACGATCTTGAACTTCTCATGCTCCACAACAAGGGAGAGGACAACCCTGCAATTCATGAACTAGCCTGGGACACCTTCCAAGAAGCCGCCAAAAAGGCAAAAGAGCTGAAACTCTACGGCGCTGGACAAGACCTTTTGAAAACTGCCTTCAGCGGGAACGTTCGTGGAATGGGACCAGGCGTAGCAGAGATGGAGATTGAAGAACGTGGCTCAGATCCTATGGTGGTCTTCGCTGCGGATAAGGCTTCAGGGGGAGCTTTCAATTATCCCCTGTTTAAAATATTTGCCGACCCTACAAGCACTGCTGGACTGGTAATAGATCCAAGTATGGCTGGCGGCTTCAAATTCGAGGTTCTCGACGTAATAGAAAACAAGAAGGTAATTTTGAAGTGCCCAGGGGAGATGCACGAATTAATCGGCTTGATCGGATCGCCTGAGCGCTACACAGTTTCGCGTGTATGGAGAGCTCGGGACGATCTCATTTGTGCTGCGTCCAGCACGGCTAGGCTGTCATTGATTGCAGGCAAGTATGTAGGAAAGGATGACCCAGCCATGCTCGTCAGAGCTCAGCACGGTCTACCGGCCCTTGGAGAGATTCTGGTCCCTTTCATGCATAGCTACTTTGTTGAGGGGTGGATGCGGGGCAGTCATTGGGGTCCTCTAATGCCTGTAGGATTGAAAGATAGCAAATGTACAGCTTTCGACGGTCCCCCAAGGATCGTCGCACTTGGTTTCCAAGTTGCTGATGGAAAGATTGCAAGCGACGATAATGGCAATCCGTTGATAGGTGACCTCTTTGATGATCCAGCTTTTGACCTGGCCCGCCGTGAAGCTGTCGAATACGCAACTGCACTACGCCGAATGGGAGAGTTTGAACCAGCTCGTCTGAGCATGCATGTTATGGAATATACCACACTGCCTCAGATCTTGGAGAAGCTAAAGGGAAGATTTGAGAAGGCTTAACCTTCCTCTCGTCGTGCTGTAGGGATCTCATAAAGAGCCTTTGCAGAGGTTGTAGTGGATATCAGCAAAAGGTTGGGGCATTCACGAATGGGTTGCCTTTAAGACTCTCGTCGTTTGAGTGACGTATAATCCTACCTTTTAGAACCGCTTGGAAAGAACCAGAGCGCGTGCTCGTTAATTTGTTGAGTGAGCCTCTATCTGCAGATTCTAGACCGAGGCTAGAGCGCTCACTAGAAGCCCCAGAAAGGTGAGTAGAAGCCCCGCAATTAGCGCGGCAATTCCCCATTTTTGCTGAGACAAACGTCTTTCTCTCCATCTTTGCAATTGGTCACGCGCAACGGCTGGAATAATTGCTGCTTGGCCCGCGATCCTGTATTCGCTATAACCAAAAACCATGAGGCCTCCAGCAGCGCTAATAAGCAATCCTTCCAATAGCAGAAGTAATGACAGAAGCTCTGTGAAACTGACGAGATCCCATTGCTCGCTAGACAAGATAAAACCCCACAGGCTTACTACATTAAGTAGCAAGATGGCTCCGCTGATTATCCCGACGCGTATAACATATCGCAGAATGAGTTTGATGCCTTCTCTCCCTATGTGCGCGTGCCTCACCTTCACACCCTCAAATATGCGTCCGCCGAAAATGGCAAGCCCCCAAAATAACATAGGAATCAGAATAATCAAAACACCGCTGCCAAACCTGCTTACTAAAACACCCAAGCCAACCATTGCCAGTCCTGTAATACCCGAAGTAATAAGCACCCGTATATCTGCCCTGCTTCTTCTGAAACCTCCGGCAATCATGAAAACTATAAATAGCATGATTGTTACGAGCATCAACATTGAGCCAAGAAGTATTAGAGGAATACTCAACATTCTTGCTTACCGTGTTTGCTAGATAAGTATCAAGAACGTTCTTTCTTAAATCTTTAGTACAACGTGAAATGATGTATTAGATAATAAGAAAGAGAAGGGAGGTGACTATTGTATTAAAGAAAAGATACATAATCATAGCAGTAGGAGCAGCATCCGCCCTACTTGCAGGCTTGTCAATAATTTAATTCTGGCACAATGCGCGCGCATCATGTACACAACAATAGGTAGCTAAAATCTGCCCAAATTAACCAGTTCGTCACGTCGTGACTTAACGATGCCATACAATTCTTTCCGAAGAGCCTCTCCAAATAGACCCCTGCCACGGATCAGACCAATCTTTTCTGCTAGTTCTTTGTCTCCCAAATAGTTGAACCACGACTCGAAGTCTCTTCGCAGCAGATGAAACTCAATAGACCCTAAGTTTACAGCTAGAATCTTCCTGCAAAAATCATCTAGGCTACTTGCATAGACGCCTGCGTACTGATCAAGCCCTGTGTGAAAAAAGAAGGCTTTCTCCAAGGGTAGGGAGCTCAAAATGTTCAGTGCTTGTTTTTTGTCTAGCTTCGGAAAGCCTAATGCTTCATTGCCAAGACTTGTGATTGTGTAGTAATTCTTTCCAGCTACAGACACATATTTCGCTTTTATCAGCCCAAGCAAGTGTCCCATGGTCGAGTTAGTGGGTAATCCTATTCTTCTTGCTATGTTCTCGCGATGGACAGGTTTCCCGGCTGCCCACAAAACTTCAAGTATCCCTTTTTTAGTTGAACTAATACTCATCTCGCGATCCCCCCCGAGTAGTTCGCAATGAAGAATAGTTAGCCTTTTGGATTATTATATTTTACAGTGGTAACCTTCTTAAATTTCCAACAAAATGAACATCGTAAACAGCCCTCGCCATTCGACGATCTCTTCCTACCAGCTTAGGAGTTTTTGGTCCTTGGAGTTAACCTACGCGCGCACACGCAAACGTTTAGCACGGTGCCATAATTTAGGGATGGTGGAGCGCGTGCAACTAAGGTTACAGAAAACAGTTGCTGAGAGAGAAAGGAGAGTTCTCCGCGCCCCCACCATCGATTAAATTCATTCACGGCACTCGTATAAGCCTTGTTGCACAAGCCATCAGTATTCTGGATTCATATATGCGCGCACTTAACATCCCCTCTGTCTTTCTACATCTGCCTAACTCTTCGCTCTAGTAGTCAAAGCGCCACATATCGATCTTCTACATACTTCAGATCACCCAGCATTTTGGGTCACGAAACTTGCCTTTTTAGAGACTTCCATACTTCCCTTTCCAACGAGGATTCACGATGTATCAGGAATGGACACTAGGTGCGCGAGTGCTCTTAACGTTATTCGTTACATTAATCTTGCGCACTATAGCCCATGGGTCTTTGTGGCCTCAAGAATTAGGACGGCAAAAGCAGTAGAAGAAATCGCATATGCTGGAGAGCTTCAAATGGAAATGTTCGCATGTATGGACTGCGCACTTGATTGGGAAGCGGAGAGCGCGACCAAATGCCCAAGATGCAAGTCAAAGAATCTCGTGCGTTTGGTTCATGTCCTCGAAGAGTGAACAGCAACACTAACGCGCGCCTAGCCCGAGTTTATCCTACTCGGCCAACTCAAGAAGGCTCCTTTCACCTTCAATTCTGCGCGCGCTTTTTCCTCACTGCAAAGTACCTGATGTGCACGCCCGTGTCAACAAAGGTGATATCAACTGGACGGGAATCCAAGACAGCTTCAACCTCCTCTTCAGAGAGAGAACCAGTTTCAAACTGCAGCATTTCCACCAGCTAATGTCACTGATTTCAAACTGTACTAAACCTTGAAATTGCCCTCGCGGGAAAGCTCTGTTTCTTCTGACCCTCGTTGCACGTATCTTTATGGTTTAACGAATGTCAATCTAATGCGTGCTCAGAAGATGGTTAGTTTTCTTAGGAAACGTAAATAAGTAGCATGACTTAACAAAGTAG
>CAYGAE010000021.1:0-19574 GCA_964347855.1 uncultured Candidatus Bathyarchaeia archaeon | reverse complement strand
CTCGAGAACAAAGAAGCCAGCCGCCAAGAACTCTACGAAACTACCTCTAAAGGAAAGTCATTTCTCCAAGCCTACAAAAAGATTAAAGGGCTTCTCACAATCTAGGCCGTCTTCACTTCTAATCTTTTTCTATGCTCTTGACTTTCTTGAGAAAATCCACAACAGAAACGGCAAGCCGTACCTTTCGCTCTATCTCGTCGAACTCCATAAAATCGTATTCCGCAAGAAAATTCGTCAGTATTTCCAGTTTAAACTCGTGCAAGCCTGACTTCTGTCCAATTTCAGAGACGCTATGCCACAAGCCATCCTCAAGTAGATCGAGAACAACATTCACCACGTGCAAGACCAAGAGCCTTCTTGTCAAAACCGTAATATTACCGGCGAGATAAATGATTTATGAGGAAACATTTCAGAAAAAGCTTCTAGAACAAATGTCCTGGTGTTGCAATCACCCAGCGTTGCTTTGCTTGTAGCTTGTTCTGAAGTCGTCTATCTTCAGGTCCTGTCTGCGAGCGCAGTGGGTACAGGCTAGCTCATCAGTGGACTAAGTCGCTCAATATATGTTGGAGATCGACGAGGATTGAGAAAGTGAATAGAAGAAGATACACTATGTGCGGAATGACGAGTTCCCAAGGAACCGCTAGGGGAAAACTGAGCATCGTGGGCAGCAAAACGGTGAAGATGGGTATGAATAAGAGCAGGTTCGAAGAATGCTGTTGAAACAAAAGCAATACGTCTTTTGTTTTAAACGTAATTACTAGGAATACGAGAAATGAAGTCAGTTCAATAAAGATACTTGTTAGGCTCAGCATGTTGATATCGAATCCGTACCAGTTGGAGGTGAGAGGCCAGAGCAATTGGGTACCTCCGCCTGTAAGGTGGTCTCCTGGGAGGGAATGCTGCACGGCGGCCACGAAATAGGGAGCGGCGTTTCTTCTATAGAGCGCAAAGGCTGGAAGGAAGAATAGGAGGATAACGATCAAGGAATGCGAGGGACCACGATGCTCTAGCCAGGGTACTAGAAGGTCCGTGTCAGCGATGATTGAGGCTACGAGTACTAGGGGAACGTTCAGATTAACGTTCAGAGACCAAGATGTTGCTTTGCCGAGTATGTATCCTAAGGCCAAGTGTCCCACTGCGAACACGATTAGTCCTTCACTAAGGCTCCAGCATTGGATGATATAAATTTACTCAAGTGTTCGAGGCGACAGAATTTGCTGAAGAATTGGGAATTCATAATTTTGCTAGTTACGTTGAATTCATCAAGGCTATATATGGGTGAAATGCTTAGGACAGACCAGTGGAATCTATGCTTTCGTTCGATGTGTCTATCATAGACATAGTTCTGGCTATAGCAGTAATCGTGATCTTGCTGCTTCAGCTAAAAAAAACTTCAACCGAATCAGGTGCAGAGCCAGAAGTAACAATTGGAAAAGGAAAGCTGCCACAAAACTTGAGGAATGCCATGGCACGAAGAGCTTTTGGAGAGAAAGAAGCTTCCAATCAGGTTTCAGAAGGCTCTGCAGACTGCCGTCATCACTTTGGTTACCTGAAGACGCTGCCTCTGGGAGGTTCTGTTCCTGAGGATTGTTACAGTTGTTCTCGCGTGACCGAGTGTCTGGCGGCAGACAAAAAGGTTGTACGAGCATCGTTCTGATTTGCGCGCTGACACCAAACCGGCCTTGTTTTTCTGAAGATTCGGGTCTTGTCAGTGTCTGCACCAGTCGTCGGACGTTGTCGGGATTTCTAGTGTCGTCAGACAACTGCGGGTTCTCTGCTGTGTGAATCAGTCAGGCGCACCTTATGTAACAAACAGAATTTTTGACCCTTTGGAAGGATACGCAGACAGATGCCTGTGATGTTCAACAAGGTTATCTTCTCAACCTTCTTCGACGGTTTCATCTGAGCTGTATTGTTGTTCAACGTTTATACGCGAATATTTATTAAGTATTAATACACAAGATTCATATTGGTGGGCTCTGTGAGCAAGGAAAAAATCGTCGCAGTAGCGGCCGTATCGCTAGTGGCATACACGCTTGCGCTCGGCCTCTTCAACTCCGCGAGCTCTCCTGTTCAAACCAGAGACACAATAAGCAGTGGTGGAGCTGTCAAAGCCATCGGCGTGATGGTATATTCAGATATTAGCGCCGTCAACCGATTGACTTCGATAGATTGGGGGATCGTAGAGCCTGGCGACAACAAGAATGTGATTTGCTACATTAGAAATGAGGGAAACTTTCCTGTGACACTTTCATTGCTGACGGAGAATTGGAGTCCCTCAAGCGCCTCGCAGTACATTACATTGAGTTGGAACTATGATGGACATTCTATTGACTTGGGTGAGATTGTTGAAGTCACGATCAATCTTGCCGTTTCAGACAGCGTTTCTGGCATAACCGACTTCAGTTTTGACCTTGTCATTGTAGGAAGCGGTTAGAACCGCTGGGTTTGAGGTCAACGTGACCTTGTTGTTGCCACATCGCCTGTTCACCTGGGTACAGTGAGCTCTATCCGGTGCTGATCAGTTCTTGTTTGGAGAGCTGCATGATCTTCGCGTCTTCGCTTTCCATGCAGCTACACTTCTGGCTCCAAGCTTGAACAAGTACGGTGTGCGCAATAGACCCTTCATCTTTGGGTATACAATGAAAATTGCAGACTTCATAAGGTCGCACGGTGGCAACTAGGGCAGCTATCCTCGCGATTGGGGTGCAGACTCGACATAGTTTAGGACCTTCTTTTGATATTCTACCAATGGCTTGATGACGTAGTACAATGGTTTGATTCTTTTGAGGATGCCCGAAACTGTTTCGAGTTCTGGGTTTGTTATGATCTTTGTTAGTGGGGTCAACGTTGCGTAGGTGAAGAGATACGCTATTCCGGCCACTAGGACATTAAGCAGTTTGGGTGTTGATGGTAGTTGAAGCAGCAGTAGAGCTGGAAGACTTGAGGCTAGCGAGACAAGATAGATTTTGATTAGCGATCTGGTGGCGAGTTCTATTTCGAACTTGGTTCTTGCGATGTAGTATCCATAGAGTACTCCGATGGAGTAGGAAACCAGGAAGGCTAGAATTGAACCGGGCACTCTGTAAAGGCTGGTCAACAGAGGTGCGAGGAGCACGAAGGTTGAAACGTTGGCCAGGTTTGTTTTAAGGGTTGCTCGTGTTTCGCCTAGACCGTTGAAGAGGCTCGTCAAGTTTAGGTAGCCGATTCCGACCAGAAAGTAGAGGAGACAGTAAATTGCGAGGAAGAGATGAGCTGAACGGTAGGTGGACCCGTATACTATCTGAACCATCTGCTCTGACAAGGTTATCATCACTACTGCGGTAGGGAGTATCATCAGGGCGGTGTATTTGTTGGCTGTTTTGAAGAACGCTCGAGTCTTTTCTTTTGCTGCAGAGTCTAGTTTAGAAAATGCTGGAAGCAACGCAGTGGTTATTGGGATAGCGAGCACGGCTATCAAGGTGATGAAGTTTGCGGCTGCCTTGAAGTTCCCAATTTCGCCATCTGTTGTGAACATGGCCAATATGAGATTCTGGTAGGACAAGAAGAACCCCGCCAACAGCGAGGAGATGTAAACTGGTATTCCATAGCTCATTAGGATCTTTAATTCGCCTGCAAAGCTGCCGTTGTCTTCGGTTCTCGAATGTTTTCTCAGAAGAAGAATGAGTATGCTTGTCCCGAGGATTGCTGCAACTATGTACCCCACAGTGTATCCTATGATCGCTCCGGCTACCCCAAAGCCAAGTAGAACAAGCATCAGTGAGATTATGGATTTCGCCGTGGCCTGTAGGCTTGTTGCCAACGCGTTGTATTCGGTTTTGTCGAGGCCTACAAAAGCAGAGGTCGCTGTTGTGACAATTATTTGGAAGATGATGCTGACAGAGGCGATTCTCATGTATGGTCCAATGTCTGGTCGGTTCAGCATGATGGTGGCAAAACTGTCTGAAAAGACAAAACATACGATGAAAATAGCTGTTCCAGTTAGGACTTTGAACAGTATGCCGTATTTGATGATTTGAGTGATTCGTCCGGTTTGGTTTTGCACGCGGAGGGACGCGGAGAATTTTATTATTCCCTGGTTGATGCCTACATCTGCGACTAGGAAGAGGAGTGTGGGAATGACCAGGGCGAGGGCATATTGTCCGTATAGTTCTGGTCCCAGGAGCCTGGCAACGACAATGGTTGCGACGGCGGAGATTACAGTGGCGAGGATGCTGCCGGAAATGAGGAAGAAGCCGCCGCGGGCCGAGTCTTCAGCGATTTTGAGCAGTTCCGTTGACATTTGATTTCACTCGACGTGTGAAGGGTTTTTCACTAGCTGGGATTTATACTCTCTCATAATTCCAGCGGTCGCGAACGTTACGGTTAGGATGAGCAGGCTTAGGACGATTGGGGTTAGGCGAATACCATAGGGAGTGTAGTTAAGGATTAGGCCGGTTATGGGAACTAGTGCTAGGCTCATGCCGACGCTTAGGGCTATGCGTTCTATGGCGTCGAGGTTTTTCGAGGAGGTTTTGACGGGGGGTTCCGTTGGAAACAGGGCTTTGATGAGGCTGTAGCCGGGCAGCCAGATGACGAAGACTATGCCGAGGACGTATCGAATGTAGACGAGGGGATAGGTCGCTTCTGGAATCGTGTAGACCACGACGGTGGTCGCTGTGGCGAGAACAAGCGTGAGCCAGTACCAGTATGCCGTTTTTACGAACGTGCCTAGTGCTTGTGGAACTGGCCTGACTGGTTCGGTTAGCGTGATCTGTCCGTCAGCTTGCAGTCGGAGAACTTGTTCCAGGATCTCGGGTTCTGAGGCTGACGTGTGCTTTTTGACGAGCGTGATGAGTTGTCTCACGGTTTGGGGTCTTTGGTTTTGGACGAGTTGGATGATGGTTTGAGCGAGGGTTGCGTCGTGTTGCGAGTTGTTGGTCAAAGCATGTGTAGCCTCTGTGTGGTTCTAGGGTTGCTGGTTTAGGTAGATAATGTTTCTGCCGTATAAATAAGTGGTTGAGAAGGTCTCAGGGAAATGTGTCGTTTGGATGCTAGGTTTCCTGCTGTGCGAGATGCGTGCAACCGGCGCTGGGGATTGCAAATGAGCAGTATGTTAAAGGATGCGCAAATGCTACAAGTTCAGCTCACGCTGAGTAGACCGTGCGCGTGATCGAGTAAGTGTTATATTGTAAGGACTCGATATTGAAGTTTCCAGTCTTGAACTGGATCTAAGATGTTGATTTGAGATGTTGTTGAGGCCGACGTCTTTGCGCACGCGTAGACATGTTTCAGCAGATGTCTCTGGAAATTTAAATATTTGTTCAATTGTAGGGGTAAAGAGAGACCGGTGAGGAGGCGTCGATTTTCATTTACGCGTGTGCCCAAAAGGAGGGTGAACTCGATGAGCGTTAGTTCTTCAAGTTTGAGTGAGGAGTTTTTGAAGGTGTGGGTGCATCCTCTTACTCGAGAAGCTTTGAGTCGGTTGAGGGTGCGGGCGCGTCGTCGAGGTGTGTGGTTTCAGTTTCTGAGTCGGGTGGAGCGGGGGCTGATGGAGCTGGCGATTCGAGTGGTGGAGACCGTGCGCAGCCGTGTTCTCGCGAGGGCGTTGTTGGATGTGGTAGTGAAGTTGCAGAGTGCCATGGAAGGTGAGGTTGCGCGGTGGATGTGGATGGTGGGTCGTCCGCTTGCCCGGAGATTGAGTGCGATTGCTCAGAGGTGGGGGCATGCCTCGGCAGGTCTGTGGTTTGCCGAACCTGATTTTGTTCGGTATTTGGCGATGATGCAACGGAACCTGCGGTCGTGCGCGCGGGATGTGAAGGGCAGAGGTTTAGGTAACTGAATTTCGTGTTCTTGTTCTTCGCAGCGTTGCTTCTCGTGTTCAACGCGTGGACACTCTACAGTGTTCCCGTTGTGCTCGTGGGCATCCGACATCTGCTGCGTCGTCCGCAAGGAAAGAAGAGGAAAGGAGGGTCGGAAATGAAGGAAACTCCGATGATATCGATTATTGTGCCTGTGAAGAACGAGGAGAAAGTCATTGGCCGCTTGTTACAGGCGTTGGTGCAACTGCAGTATCCGTCGGCGAAAAAGGAGATCATCGTCGTGGATGACGAGTCCGACGATGGAACGGCGGAACTCTGTAACCAATATGCATCTCGGTATCCCTACATCCGGGTGTTCCATCGACCAGTGTCGACCACTAAAGCCGCCGCCCTAAATTTTGGAGTGCGCCATGCCCGTGGGCAAATCATTGCCACGTTTGACGCGGACAGCGTTCCCGAGCCCGACGCGCTCATGGCCGTGGTGAAGTATTTTGCCGACTCTCAGGTGGCCGCGGTGCAGGGCCGCATCTGCTCCATCAACGCGCAGGAGAACATGTTGACGCGGTTTCTCCACTATGAAGGCGCGGTGCAGTACGAAGTGTACATGCAGGGGAAAGACCGGCTTCACCTGTTTGTGGGGCTAGCGGGCACGTGTCAGTTCATCCGCCGCGCGGCGCTGGAGGCCGTGGGCGGGTGGAACGAATCTAATCTGTCGGAAGACGTGGAGTTGTCGCTGCGATTGACCGAGAAGGATTATGCCATCAAGTACGCATCCGACGTGCGAACGTGGGAAGAAAGTCCCTTCACGCTGGCCGGGCTGGTCAAGCAGCGGAGTCGGTGGTATCGGGGCAACATCGAGATGGGCTTACGGTTCGGCCGGTTGATGAAACGGTTGAGTTGGCGCCGGTTCGACGCGGAGATGACGCTGTTCGGCACGTACCTGATCGTGATGTGTGTCGTGAGTTACTTCATGGCGGCGTGGTCGTTCATGCTGCCGTCCAGCTTGATCTTGACGGTCATCACCCGGGTCACGTCGTTGCTGACGCTCATCATATTGGCGGTCGCCGGGATGGCGTTGGTGTGCGTGACCAAGCCGTTGCGGCTATCGAATCTGCTCTGGCTGCCGTTCATCTATGCCTACTGGGGCTTTCAAAGCTTCATCGCCTTGTACGCGCTGCTCCAGATTGTGTTGCGGAGGCCGTCACGGTGGAGCAAGACGAAGAGATCAGGAACAGTTACAGCTGAACGCCCAAAGAAGATATTGGTGGATTTGAGTTCGCAGACGAATGATCGGACGGATCTCTTAATTGATGCTTAAGACAATTTTTGAGTCTTCTCACCAGCTATCCAGTAATCGACCTGAATGCGTGATAGTTTTACCGTGTTTCAACGAAGAGGGGAATCTAGAGTCTTTAATCCCCGCAATCGATCGTGCTTTGAGGCGCAATTTCCACTATCGCATTATTGCCGTCAACGACAGCTCCACAGACCGTACCGCCATTGCTCTGCGGTGTTTGTCTGAGAAATACCCACTTGAAATACTTGAGCATGAGAACCACGGCGGACTAGCATGCTCTCTCAGAACCGGGCTGGCCGTAGCACTCATGCGAACTTCAGATGATGCTTTCATAGTTACTATGGACGCAGACAACACTCATGACCCCCTTCGTATCCCAAAGATGATTGAGGCATGTCGAAGCCATGCCGATCTAGTTATTTCTTCGAGGTATGTGACAGAGGGGGGTCAAATCGGTGTACCACTGTACAGGACGTTGCTGAGTCATGGAATCAACCTCCTTATCCGCATTCGCACGGGATCTCATGTGAAAGATTGCACTTCAGGCTATAGATGTTACAGGGCAAACGTGCTGCGAAAGCTTCTGTCATCTTACAACGACCATCTTATCCAGTCAAATGGATTCGAGGTGGCTCTCGAACTACTCGTGAAGAACCTAAATCTCTCAGCTCGAGTTGTTGAACTTCCAATGGTTCTAGACTACACCTCGCGAAGAGGCAAGAGCAACCTAAAGATCATCACGACAATTCTTCGCTACGTGAGAGCTTTGATCCAGGTTGATCGATGGAATACTAATCACTCGCAATCACATTTCTCAGACCTCGATGGATCATGAGACTGGTCTTCATACATACACACTTCGACTATCTGGATGGTTCAACACGGTTTATACTGGAAATTTGCAGACATTTGAAACACCTTGGCCACGCCCCCTATGGGATCTGCTTAAACAGTAGCCATCATGTACTCTCCGAGTATCGAGATGTTGAGAATTCACTAGTTTCGCTCGATGAGCCTCCGGCTAGAAGCTTGCGTTTTTGGCTCCGCCTGCCTTTAATCCGAAAGAAAATCAGGAAAAAGATTCGGGAACTCCGACCTGATTGCATAATAGCTAACGTTTTTCCTGCTCAGTATCTCATTCCCGATCTTCCAAAGATTGCCAAGGTGTGGTATTGCCATGAGCCGTCTGCTTACATTTTCAGGAGCCATAGCATTGGTAATCTTCCCCCAAGACAGCGCGCCTTTATCAAAGCGTTTAAGGTATTGATGGCTTCTTACGACAAACGGCAAGTTGATCGGGTCAATGCGTTAGCCTGCAACAGTCATTTTACGGCAAATATGATATGGAGAACCTATGGGCGAAAGGCGGATGTAGTCTATCCTGGGGTGGACACGAAGCGGTTTCGACGAGTGACCATGAAGAAGGCGGAGCCGAAAATACTGCTGTGCGTTGGACCATTGCAGAAAAGCAAGAGACTTGACATGGTGTTGCATGCCGCGAAAGTTGTGTCTTTTCATCGACGAGACTTTCGATTAGTAGTAGCCGGTGATGGCCCAGAATACCGCAATCTGAGCAACCTCGCTGATACCTTGGGCATTTCTCATCTGACGGAATTCAGAAGATACGTGTCTGAAGAGGAGTTGATTCGGCTATATTCTGAAGCTACCACAGTTGTATATCCTTCTTTGGAAGAGCCGTTCGGTCTTGTTCCTCTGGAAGCGATGTCTTGTGGCACATCTGTTATTGCGTGCAAATCCGGTGGACCTTGTGAAACAATTGTTGATGGTGAAACCGGCTTTCTTGTTGATCCTCACGATTTTAGACAGCTTTCTAACAGACTTGAGCTTTTGCTGTCTGATTCGAAGCTTGCAGTGGACCTGGGGTATGCCTCGCGAGAGCGTATGGTTGAAAGGTTTAGTTGGGAAAGGGCTGCTGAAGAGCTTTGTCGGGTGAGCCTGTCTGGTGAGCGGTTTGCAGCCTAAGCAAAGAAATCCTTTCGACATAGATCTGGCTAGCATGCCCTTTGCGTCTGTGATAATTTCAAACTATAATGGTAAGAGTTTCTTGCGTGAGTGCTTAACGTCTTTAGAGAAATCTGTGTACGAGCGTTTTGAGATCATTGTTGTGGATGCAGGTTCTTCGGATGGTTCTCCAGATATGGTGAGGCTGGAGTTTCCTGATGTTAAGTTGGTTCAGCTGGGACACGTAGGTATTGGAACTGCTATAAATGTAGGCATTAGACATGCAAAGGGAGAGGTAATAGTCTTTGATCTCAACAACGATGATGTGGTTGATGAAGACTGGCTTCTCAATCTTGTTTCCGCTGTCTGTCAGTGCAACTATGCGGTTGTTGCCTGCGGGAAAAGGTACGTCTATGGATCAAACCGCATTGATTCCGCGGGAGCGAGAATCAATAGATTAGTTGGTAGCTTTCCGCCGATAGGACGTGGAGAATTCAATGGACCTAGATTTGACACGAGTTGTGAAGTTGACTACGTGCCTGTGATAGCAGCAAGTCGTAAGCTTGTTGAAGCTGTTGGTCTATGCGATGAGATATACGAGATTTACTTTGAAGATGCAGATTTCTGCTGTCGGGCCAAGAAACAAGGGTTTAAGGTTGTTTATGTGCCTGAAGCTGAATTCTCCCATTATGGAAGCGGGTCTATAGGGAAGATTAGTGAAAGACAGATATACTACATGCTTAGAAATCGTCTGCGTTTTGTCATCAAGAATTTCCCGATGGCTTTTGTCTTGTCCTCTTTGATGCTTACACCTCTTTGGCTTGCCTCTGAGTTTCTGGGTCAGTACAAGTCAGTACAACGTAGCCATCCTGATACCATATCTTTTCTCATGGAAAACATACGCGCTTGCTTCAAGGCACTTAGGTGGAATTTTGCTCATCTGGAGCAAACCATACACGCGCGATCCCGTCGGCAATAGTCAGTTGTGAGTTATGTCTCCAAGAACCGCCAAGCAAAGTGTGCTAATCGTTACCACAGATCTTGAACATCCTACCTATCATCGGATTCATTATTTCCTGCCCTACGTCTCTGACAAGTTCAATATCATCCTTCTAAACATAAGAAAAAAGTACTTGTCCCATGAGAAGACTGGCCTAACCCGACTCATTAGGAGCTTCATCGAGTTTTTGACTTCATTAGTCGGAGTTATATCTCGCAGAGCTCGCTGCAGAGACAATGTCTTTACTATTGACGTTCCAAGTGTGAAAGGAGGACTGATCTTGTCTCTCACAATTGCTCCTTTCTTGATAAAAGAACTAATCAAGCGATTTGATATCCGAGTTGTTTGGGGTATGGGCCCAGTTGCTGGATATTGTGTACTGCTGTCTCACGTAAGTGTGCCTTTTGTATATGATGACGCTGATAGACATTATCTTTTCTTTGACAACCCATTCATGAAAAGGACCATTATGGAAATTGAAGAAACATGCATTTTAAAAGCCGATGTTGTTACGTCTGCAGGACCTTCGCTTCACAAATCCTCTACTAAAATTAGAGGGGCAAACAGAGCTGTAGTGTTTCTGCCCAACGCGGTGGACATCACAAAGTACTCCGATAATAATAGTAATTTAACGAAGCTGTATGACTTAATCTACATAGGAGTAGTTGATGATTGGTCTGGCTTGCACTACGTGCTAGAAGCTGCCGAACAGTTGGTTTCGAAAGTATCCAACTTCAATTTGCTCGTTGTTGGACCAATTCAAGAACGATACTATAAACGGCTTGAAGAGATCATACTTGAGTCTGATCTTGCCAAGCATGTGCACTTCTTCGGAAGACAAGATCACAATGAAGTATTGAAGTACCTGGGTCAGTCTAGAGTCGGGCTCGCCGTATATCCGAAAACAAAGCTTATGATGTATGCATTCACGATTAAGTTAGTTGAGTATATGGCTGCCGGGCTAGCGATTATTGCATCAAATGTTGGAGACACTGCGGAGTTGGTGAGAAATGCTAGCTGCGGAATAGTTGTTGAGCCTCGACCGAAGGATATTGCAGAAGCTATTGTCAAGCTAACGCAGAATCATAGCCTACGGCGGCACTACGGTGAATGCGGCAGGCAATACGTTAGCCAAAAGTATAACATAGAGACAATCTCAAGAAAGGTTACACAGTTGTTCGAATCTCTGGAGAACACGAGGACTAATCTGTCCTCTTGAAGAGATTCTTCTATTTTTATGTTATCCATGCCAGACGCACGAAATATGCTTCAGTGATGGAAAGTGAGGGGCATTTAAGATAATACTCCGCGCGCGCGAGAAAGTAACAATTTTGCGAAGTCACTTGGTACAAAGCAATCTTTGTGATTCTTGATGGAACCTAGAGAGCATCATTTTAGATTTATCCAATCGCGTAGATATACCGAGATTAATGATCTTTTGACATTTGAAGCCATTTGCCGAGAAGTTAGAATTGGCAACAAGCAATATGCTCTAGACGTCGGCTGCGGTCGGGCGAATGAATGGTCCCGCCTTTCAGGACTTACTGATACTGCAGTCGGTGTCGACGTCAGGAAACCAACACGCTTGCCTCAGCGTCGAGTTCACTTCATTCTGGCTGACGCCAGATATCTGCCTTTCAAAACACCTTCGTTCGATTTCGTACTCGTTAAGGACTTACTTCATCACATACCGAGAAACAACTTGAAAACAGTTGTCGAGGAAAGCTGCAGAGTTCTGAAAAAGAAGGGAACTTTGAAGATTGTGGAAGCGAACCGCTATCATATGAATTCAATGATTGTCTGGAAGGAAGACAAGTCTCACGAGCATTTTTCGAAGACGCAAATAGTTAGTCTTCCACTTAACTACGATAAGTTGTATGGATACGAGCTTCTTCCGTGGCTATCCAAGTCAAAGACCGCGTTTCTCTGGAATGTTTTTGTATACGTTCTAGTTTTTCTGACAACATGGGCGACAACAAGCCGCGTGCTGTTTGCCCTGCTCAAAATAAAAGAGCGTTATCTGGGAAACTTGGGATTGAGTTATTACATAATAAGCAAACAGAAGACCTAGGATTTTTTGGTTTGATATGATTGAAAAGTGATTATTGGGAAGACCGTTGTGGAGTGTTCTCTGCTCTATTACAGAGTTCATTGGAGAATTTGCTTGTGGCGGACGTTGGTTGCGGGACCGGAGGATTCTCAGTTTATATGGCTGAAAGTCAAGCTTGCGTTGTTTTCTGTGATTATGGAAAGGTAAATGTTGAGATGACAACCCAGCGACTTAAAGAAGCAAAGGCCATTGACAACTCCTTCGGACTAGTTGCCGATGCAAGATATTTACCATTTCGAAGAAACGTGTTCGATGGCGTTACATGCGTAGAGGTGTTGGAACATGTCGGAGAAGATCGACGATGGAAGACTGAAGACGAAAACATGTCAGAGGTGGCTAAAGCAACCAAGGAACTGACCAGAGTGATCAGAATAGGGGGGTTCTTGTTCGTTCTGGCGCCGAACAAAGTATTTCCCTTGGAAATCCACTCTAAGATCCCCTTTGGCAACTATATGCCTACCCGTCTAAAGGCGGTGTTTGGAAGGACTCTGTGGAGGCTAGGACTTTCGAAGCTTGGCTATATTCCAAACAATTTTACGGAGAAAGGTTTGCTTGGTTTCTTCAAGGACATGAAAATTGAAAGCGTTGGCTCATGGACGAGGCACATTCACATTCGAATATTCAAGTCATGTGTCGTTCTTGCTCTGCCACTGTTTGGTCTTTACCTACTAGCAACGAAAGCTCACAAGCGTTAGGTATTTGGTTGAGGGAACTCTGCCAATGGTCTCATATCTACTTGAGTTGTTTCTAGGCCTAGTTACGCTAGTCCTACCTGGACCGCTGTTAATCGATATACTCGAAAGATTCAAGAAGAGTGCGTTGGCCGCTGATTTCTTCGATAAACTACTTCTTGGATTCATCCTATGGAGCTTTGCGTTGACTGCACCCACTCTTCTGCTTAGTCTGGTCGAGCTTGATTTCAGACCGTATTACTTAGTTTTCAGTGTCTTTTCCTTGACAGTCATTTTTTCTTGGTTGATACTGTCGGCCAAGCGTCTCGGAAACCTTCTCGATGTTTTTGCTACACAGTGTCGCAAGGCTTTGTCGAGAATCGAATTTTGTCATCTTCTTATACTCCTTGCTCTAGTTCTTCTTGTTTCAATCTATCATCCGATTCTACTCGAATGGGATACGGTAAGCGACTACCTTCCAAGTGCCAAATCCCTAGCTCTCACCGGCGATCTCTTCAATATATATCGTCTAAGCAGGTATTCTTTCTTGAATGGTTTCTCAGTGCAAATAACGTATTCATATTTCTACTATTTCAATGCACTCGATGACCTAAGATTACTTCCGTTCGTTTATTTTGCGATGACCGCAATCGCCGTTTACCAATTCGCAAAACAATCAAAAGCTGTCATCAACCCCATTCTCCCAATTTGCATCCTAGCCACCTTTCCAGTAACCTGGAAAATCTTGGCTGAGAAGAGCCTTTACCTAGAGATCCCGTTTGTTCTCTATTCCACATCCAGCATGCTTCTGTGCTACAAGGCCTTGAAGAAGGCAAATCATAGCAACTACCTATTCCTGGGCGCCTCCTTGTTTAACCTGATGCTCTCGAAGGAATTGGGCTTCTTCACGGCCTCTCTGTTCGTGGCAATTCTCGTGGCTGAAACGTTCGATAAGTCTAGCAAATTCTCTAGAATCGCTTATGTATTGGTCTTCACGTCAATATTCAATCTTCTATTCCTTACCGATATTCTAGGCGGAAACATCATTGTGGCTGTGGGAAGACAAGCTTTGGTTCTGGGGTTTTCCATCGCAATCACGTTGATCTCCGAAGGGATACTGAAAATCCCAAAAAGGCCACAAAATGCCGACCTAGCATCGGTATCAAACAAGATATCTAGATTCGGTGCATTGATCCCCAGTATGTTTCTCATACTCTTTTTCACCCTGAAGAACTTTTTAGACCTCGGCTCGTTCACATACACAACGGGTCCTGCGTATGGTCTATTTGCTGCTTTTGTAGCGCCTGCAAATGTGGGGCACGGATGGACCAAGGTTTTCAGTATGTTTAGTGCATACCACTTGCTGACCTCAAGCGGTTTGATATCCATATATCTGGTGTTCTTCATTCTGGGATTCGTTGTGATTGTCAAGCATCGTCCCGACCTCGGTAATTCCTTCTTGGGCGCTACTTTTTTGTTTGTGACACTTGTGTGGGCGGCTATAACGTTGTCAGCGTCGAGTGGTGATGATTTCAGGCGGTTGTATTATTTCGCGCCTTTGGCTTCCATTATTGTCACCATGGGTTTCGAACAATTGCTCAAAAAACGCGAAAAAAGGGTGCGAGATTTCTTCATATCCATTAACAGTGTTTTGATTTCTGTGCTCGTCCTTGTCTTCTTTCAGGGCGACTATTTAGAGGCCTTGTTCTGGCGATTCGATATATTCAAAGACATTGGTGTGATCTCTTTGTTGATCGGCGCTGCAGTCTTATTTCTTTCTGTAGTATTGCAGAAGTCTTTGAAACAAATGTGCAGTACGGCTCGAACACACCGTAGACAAGGCACCTCTGTTCTGTTGGCTTCACAAGTATTGCTGACAGCACTGCTTCTACCACCGATTGTCGGGTATGCCAATCAGAATGGCTATTTTCCTGCGAACTACTATCAGATACAGGATGGGGGAGTCGCATACAACATCGAGGAGGTAGTCAGTTATCTTAACCAGCTAGACAATAACTATGCAATGATTTCAATTTTCGGTCACTACATTCCATTTTATACGAACCGAACGTCGATAGAGTTGACCGGTCACGAGGGCTACCTAACACTCAAAGACATCATGAGTGAAAGTGATTATCTGGAAAAGCTGGAGCAAAACAAGATCAAATACATACTTGAACCAAGGCAGGGATTTCCAGACAGGATAATGAACGTAACAAAGCTATACCGTTCAAGCTTCCCAAACTACGGGCGCCTCATGCTTCAAGACTCAATTCCAATAAAAGTATTCCAATATTTTACACTCCACGAAATAATGTATCAAGATGAAATCAACAAAATCGTGGATTACAATTCCACCGGACGCTGTCTAGTCAGCAACTATGAAGCCTGGTCACAAGCCTTGAACAAAACGGGGTCAACTCTAATCGGAGGCTACACCTTCGCTCCAACAGACAACTCAGTAAGTTCATTTGCGTTTAAGATTCGAGCAAAAGCGGTTAATTTTGGAATCGAACCTTGGGATACCTACAGACTGATATTCAGCTACCAGAATTATACGCGCTTTTTTGACCTCTACCTGGACAAGAATGGTATTGTTGTGTTGACGGAGATCCGTGGTGCCAGGTCAGCACTACTCGAATTGCACACCGAATTGGACCCATATCAATGGCACGACTGGTCAATATTGTATAGAGATGAAAAACTGACGATTATCATTGACGAGTCCCTAGAAGTGGCCCAGGCTGTTCCCGTAAAGATACTCGATGGTAAGGCTGGCTTGTTGGCTGAAAGCAATTCATCGAGTGCAGTCGACAAACTGCTGTTGACAAACTATCTGGATGAGTAACTGAGACTCGCTGAGAAACACATATTAGCGACTGGCGGAGGCGGTTTCGTTGGGAGCCATCTTGCTAGGCATTTGTTCATGCAAGGTCACTTTGTCAGAGTTGTTGACGTGAAGTTCGATGATTATATTCAGGAAAAGCACTGCACTGAAAGGATCAGAATGGACTGAGAGATCAGGACTGCTGCTGGTCACAACGTTTGGAATTGAAGTGGATGTGGTGCGGTCGGGTCCCCCTCCGCAGCTTGTGCAGTTTTGTCTTGATTCGGTTCGCGAGGTCCTGCTCTTTCGACAAGTGTAGCCAATTCTGGACGAACATCCTCCCCAGCTTCTAGTTGATGGGACACGCAGAAATTGTCGTGTAGCACGCTGTAGCAAACGTGTAGCACTGTAGCGGGGAACTGCAATCCACGGAGAATCCGCGTAGCAGCGCGTAGCAGCTTGCTACATTTTGTAGCAGACCCTATAGCCCGCGACAAAAACATCAAGAAACTATGGAAAAAAGCGGCTACGCTTGTTGCTACAAACTGCTACATGTGGCTGCTACGCGTAGCAGGGGTGTACAGGCCGTATTTGCACTAGGTGACCGGTAGTAATCCATCGTGCTGGCGGTGGTTCAGCGTCGTGTTGTCCCGGTTGACCAGAAGCCAGCATACCGGCGCGAGATTGCTACGAGTATCTCTAGGTACAGTATTGGATATCGATCCAGATAGGGAAGAATAAATCGGGCGGGATTCATACTCCAACCGGGTTCAAGTCCATCACCGTGTGGGGTTCTTTGCGCGCGACGGAACAATGGGAAAACATCAAGGACATCCTAGACACCCTCAACAACGGACAACTTTTCACCACATAGTCAATCTCTAAGCAGGCCTACTTCCCTTTTTTTCTGTTTGCACGGATACGCGACAAAGCCTCGTACATGCCGCGTATACCATGCGCACGCAGTCTAGGAATTCCAAACCAGAAGATTGTTTCACAAGTCATAAATGCTGATTGTATTCACTATTACAACGTATATCATGGGAGAACGTAAATTGCTGAGGAAAGCAGTTTCTGGAGTGATGCTGACACTGCTGATAGTAAGCATGCTGACGTTGGCATTTACCATTCAACCAGTGAAGGCAGAGCCTACAACTTGGACTGTGGATGACGACGCCCCAGCAGACTTCCACACAATACAAGAGGCCCTCAATAGCATGCAAGTGTCCGATGGAGACACCATATTTGTTCATAACGGAACGTACCGTGAAGACATTGCTGTAAACAAGACTGTTTCGCTTATTGGAGAGAGCACGGAAGCTGAGATCGGTGGCGGTGTCTCGGTTGAGACGGATAATGTTACCGTTCGAGGTTTCATGATCCGGGATGGTCATTTACGGGTAGGACGTAGCCCTCTTGAACGTCGCCTTTTCAGAAATGTTGTGGTTGTCGACAACGTGGTAGAAACAGATTTTCATATGTATAATACAGTGAACGCCACCGTCCGGAAAAACACGCTGGCGAACGGAGGAATCTGGGTTGAGGCTTTCCCTCAGCCTTCTATTCTATTGGGTAATACCACAATTGCAGAGAACTTCATCACAAACGCTAGCATTGGGATTTCCGTTAGATCCAGCCGCGGCAACAAAATAATCGGAAACACGTTGAGAAGCAACGATGTGGGAATTCTTGTTGGGGGTGGCGCCGATGCCACAATCTCAGATAACCTGGTGGAGAACGGGGGAATCGGCATACACTTGTCATCCACTAACAACAGGCTTGCAGGCAACAGGATGGTTGACAACCTGTACAACTTCGGATTTGGGCAATATTTGGCACATCCCAACTACATAGACGCGTCTAACACCATAAACGGAATGCCGGTCTATTATCTTGAAGATCAAAGCAATATAGTACTCAACTCTGACACTCACCCCGAAATCGGGTTCTTGGCATTAATCAACTGCGCAAATGTCACGGTGAAAGATCTAACAATCACCTGTAACGGGCAAGGGATACTGCTAGAAGGAGGCAGCAACAACACTATACTAAACTGCACAACGGTGGAAAATGTAATCGGCATATGGGCCCGAACATCCCTCGAAGAACAAAACACACGCCACTCATTCATCGGCAACACTGTTTCACATAATGGAGTGGGCCTGTGGCTTGTAGGCTGCAGCCTCAGCAAAATCACCAACAACACCTTCGAGAACAACACTCGCATCAACGTACCCTCGCAAGTTAGGCTCCACTTTGGGGAATTAAAGCAGACTTATGGAGGAACCTCAGGAGCTCTGACTCTGTATGCTTCTACATCCAACACGATAGCCGGAAACATCATGATCAACGGCGACGAGGGCATCTTTCTAGGTTCCTACAGTGGCAACAACACTCTTCGAAACAATGCTATGACGGGCAACTTGCTTAACTTCGGGGTCGATCACCACGCCAGAAGTTTGTCACACTACGTTCAAGATATAGATGCATCCAACACTGTGGAAGGCAAACCCATAATCTACTGGGTCAACGAACACAATGAACAAGTGCCCAAGAACGCGGGGTACGTAGCCATAGTAAACTCAACTGATATCACAATCAGATATTTGGACCTGAGTAAGAATAGGCAAGGCATATTACTGGTTTCCTCAAATGACACGGTTATCTCCAGCAACAGAATTTCAAGCGCAGCATGTGGCATAATCACAACAAGCAGTTCTGAACTGTTCCCGGGTCCAATACATCATTCAGCAAATACCACAGTATATAATAACACAATAATCGCCTGTGGGACTGCAGTCTGCCTATATTCTGGCAAGGGCCACACCGTTTCCAGCAACCACATATCCAACAATATCGCAGGTATCTACCTAAAAATGCCCTCATCCAACGTGGCTATCATTGGCAATACGATAACCAACTGCACATATTGGAGCCATCAAATGATACCTCACGATGCATGGCTGCGGGACGTTGGCGCCTATGGACCAGCAGGGATTAACATAGAATCTCCTGACAACGTCATAGCAGGAAACACTGTAAGCTCCAACGACCTCGGAATGATTATAGGTTTACTCACAATGAGAGGCAACAACGTCATCTACCACAACAACTTCATAGATAACACGTACAGACAAGTAATGATCGGTTCACTGAACGTTTGGGAGCACGGCTACCCCTCTGGAGGCAATTACTGGAGTGACTATACAGGCATGGATATGTATAGTGGTCCTGATCAAGATGAAAGTGGCAGCGATGGGATAGGCGACAGCCCATTTATGCTGACTGAATGGATGGGTCCAGATGTGCCGGCTGAGTGGAGGGACCAGCGTGACAGGTATCCACTCATGAAACCGTGGATGCCTCCTACAGCATTTGCAGACCTGATCAGGCGTAAAGCGTGGCCAAAGCATAATCACTACGACATCTCCAGAGACGAAAACGAACATCAGACACTGTATGCCACGGTGAAGAACCTTGGAAACCAAACCGTATGGGTCAAGGCGGTATTTAACGTAACTAGAGATGACCGCTCATCAACCATCGTTGAATCAGAGCCATTACTGATCGAAACAGAAGAAACAGCGGATTTATCAGCCAACTTTGGAATATTAACCGAAAAAGACCTAGGCAGATATTCTGTTTCGGCTACATGCTGGTACAGCCATGACGAAACAGTCTGGGTCCAAGGAGAAAAGAAGAAAAAATTCAAGTTCAACGTTATGTCGTAATCTTGTTCTCTTTGATTTGAAATCCATCCATTTACGATTTCAGTGTGAGAATTAATGCGCGCGCTGCACAGTTCCAAACGTTATAAGCAGTCTTTTCCAATCTATAGGAAAAAGGAGAAGGCGTTTGGTTCTGCTGCGGTATCATAAGGGAACGATTCTGGTTGGGGGTGACGTA
>CAYGAE010000020.1:0-19622 GCA_964347855.1 uncultured Candidatus Bathyarchaeia archaeon | reverse complement strand
TTCGAATCTATTGAGTATGTGCCTTAATTCGATAAAGAATGAGAAAAACACATAAGTTTTGAGCCAAGTTTATAATCAAGAATTAGAATGCAAGAAAAGACCGCAAAGAAAGTTTCGCGATTTAGAGATCGTGTGAATTCCTACTTTTTCCTGAATTTCAAGAAGAACCTCTTAAAACAAAATGAAAGAGGAATTGCAGATCTAGAAGAGGACTGCTTGACTGAAAGGAATTTTGTTCTTCAGATAGGAACCCTCGCCACGCTTGTCGATGACTTTGATGAAAGTGTTCTTCGCGCATCTCTAAAGAGGGAATATCAGAACTCGGGTAGCATCAATCTTTTGGAAAAACTTCTGAAGGAAAATAACCTTCAAGAGGGAAACATAATCGAAAACCTCAAATTTATCAAACAGATTCGTAACTGTGCTTTCCCTTATCATCGTGGCACATCGACAAAATTCCTTAGGCTGATTAGAAAACTCGGTTTTAAGTCTTCACCAGACTGGAACAGTCTATGGAGAACCTGCAAAAACCTTTACGTTAACAGCTTGGCTGAACTCACAGATCAACTTGAAGAATATACAAACAGAATTGAATATCAAAAGGAGATAGGGAGAGAAAGAATACAGAATTCGGTGAGACACGAGAGTGTTGTTTACCTAAATGACATTCTCTACAAATATCGAGTCCTCGTCCCCCTCCACTACAAGGACCAGAGAGAGCAGCTTGTAGACTATTTGACGGCAGCAATTGTTGCGTATGAAAAAAGCTTAAAATCCATAAATTATGCTTTGAGAAAATATGTACTCCCATTGAAAGAGAAGTTCAAAGAGCATGAAGAAGATATCTATTTTGTCATGAAACGTCGAATGCTTGCAAAAAAACTCCTTCTGGACGAGGCAATATTGCTTTCAAGGGATGACATTGGTATAGAAGATGATACAGAATTCCGGAAGTATGCGCGCGCGCCATTCTTGACACCTAAAAGAGAACATTAGATGAGGTGGACTTAAAAGCTACATGCATGCACATGCTTTAAACACCGTGGTTTGGGTTTGGGGATAAAGTTTAGGTCTCTTGCATTGACGCTGGGATTCGAGGTCACATTATCTTAGATAACCTTTATTTATTTATAACGGAACAACTACCATGTAGCTATTTACCATACAGGTGAACAAAATAACATTCTAACCATGCGATTACCTTGCGTGAATGCTTAACAACCGTCCGTGTACCTTTCATGGTAGACCACCTTCACTGCGTTACACCATTACAAACTTTTCAGGCCTGCAGGTGATAAAAGCTTTGACGAACGGCAAGAACCTATCTCTCAAGGACCGTTTTTAACGTACACCTTTGTCATCTCTAATTGGTGGCAAAAGGATTTATCATAATCAAGCCCTCTAGTGAGAAGTGGCGTAGTCTATGTCGTCGCAAAAGCGTTTTGAGTTCTTAGAACATACTGCAGACGCTTATGTGACGGCCTACGGGTCCAGCCTCGAAGAAGCCTTTGAGAATGCCGCCTTGGCTACATTCGAAGTTATGACTGAGGTTGAGCAGGTTGAGCCAAAGGTTGAAGAGGTTGTGGAGGTGGAGGCGCATGATGAGTATGCCCTTCTCTACAACTGGCTGGAAGCACTTCTGATCAAGTTTGACATCACGAATAGCATCTACTCTCGCTTCAAGGTTTCGCGCATAGAAAAGACGATCAGCGGTTTGAGACTGAAGGCGAAGATTTGGGGCGAATCCTTTGACCCTGAAAAACATCCGCGAAAGGTTGGGGTAAAGGCTGTGACGTATCATCGAATGGAAATCGTGCAGAAGCCAAAGGCTGCAATGGTTAAGTTCATTCTCGATATCTAGTGATGCTTGTGCTGTACAACTATATCAGGAAGGTAATCTCTTCCACCAGCGTTTCTGGAATGATGTTTCTCTTGCCTCTCTTCTTAAATACCACGAAGCCGAGTTTCTTCAGCGCCTGCAGGTCCTGATAGACATTTTTCACGTTTCTGCGAATCTTCTGTGCCAGATCATTTATCGATTTTGCTTGTAAGCTCGATAGACTGTCAAGCAACTCAAGTCGTTTTGGCGTGAGAAGCGCCATTTCTTGTGGGCTGAGTTCATGTATTTTCTCAACTATGTAATCGAGTTCGCCTCCTTCTATGTAGCCCCGATATGCATCAACCAGCCCAGCCCAGTCAAAATAAGTTCCGACCTCCTTTCGGTCGATCTTACTTTCGAGAAACAACTTCTCAAAATCGTTGAAGCTCATACCGTACTCGCTTTCAAACCTCTTAATTCGCTCACTAATCTCCTCGATAGTCAGTCTACGGGTAATCCTGATCAACATCTTCCAGTTCACCACTTGCCTGTTCTATTCTGAAACGAACAGACACAGTTAAACTTCCTTGGCTTTTCGACCATAAATCAACTTGACCGACTGAAAGATTAATAGTTACGTAACCATGTTAGTGAGACGTGGAAATAATGTACAGTGAGAAACTCAACGACTTCACTCACTTACTCGACTTGAAACCGCTGGGCATCGAGAACTTCATTGCCTCCTACGTTCTAACAGGGAGAAAGACCGCAATCATTGAAACTGGACCGACGTGTGCAGTTGAAAACCTGCTCGTTGGGTTGAAGGAGATCGGAATGAAAACTGAGGAAGTTGACTATGTTGCCGTCTCCCACATCCATATTGATCACGCAGGGGGAGCTGGAACGCTCTTGCGCCATCTACCCAACGCAAGGTTACTGGTTCATGTAAAAGGGGCCCCCCATCTGATCAATCCTGAAAGGTTGTGGAAACAGACAAAGCAGGTTCTAGGCGGTCTTGCTGAGATGTATGAGGAAATCAAACCGGTTCCCAAAGAAAGAATCATAGCAGCAACCGATGGAATGGTTATTGATCTGGGTAACGGTGTTGAGCTAGAGGTATTAGAGATGCCTGGGCATGCTTCTCACGAGTTGAGTTTCTACGAAAGGGCCCACAGAGGGATTTTTCCAGGCGATGCGGCTGGAGTCTATTTGAACAAGTTGGATGTAATTATACCGACAACTCCCCCACCTTTTCATTTAGAAAAGACGTTGGCCTCCCTTGAAAAACTGATGGCTATGAAACCTGAGTGGCTTTACTACTCTCATTTCGGTCCAACAAGCGACGCAACTAAAAAACTGGAAACCTATATGAATCAGCTGAAACTATGGGCGAAGATAATCTCTGAAGGAACAAGAAGGGAAGAAGATTTGGCAACTATCTATAAGCGAATCTTAGATCTGGATCCCACAACAAGAGTAGCGGCTGATTTCGTAGAACGGCATCTGATCCTCAGAAGAGGGGTCATAATGCAGAACATCGAGGGGTTTGTCGAATACTTCAGAAAAAACCCTTCATGACAATTTTAGTAGCAAAATTCGCAATCAACTCCATGTTCATTGCATAGCTTCATGACTCTCAGTTTTATTTTCTCAAAATAGTCGTTTCTAGACCAGAATATGCGTCTGTACTCTGTGATTAGATCAGGATAATGTTGCTTCAGAAACTTGATAATCGCGGGCCACACACCCCACCGCAGGTTAAGACGGTCCACGAGAACGGAGTCAACTCCTGCTTTTGCGAAGCTCAGAATAAGGTCAGTGAGACTTTCTTCGCTGTCAGTGATATAAGGTAGCATCGGCCCCAAGAAGGCGTATGTCGATATACCGTGGTCATGAAATTCCTCTAAGGTGGCTAGTCGTTCCTCAACTGGAGATGAACGAAGCTCAAATTTCTTTCTAACAATGTCATCAGTCGTGGTTACGGTGACGCCAACATCACATTCCGCAAACCTAGCAAGTAACTCTATGTCCCTTAAAACTAGTGAGGATTTGGTCTGAATAACGATTGGAAACTGATGTAGCAAGAGTTTCTGCAGGCACTTCCTCGTTAGTTCATGCTTTTTCTCTAACGGCTGGTATGGATCAGTGACTGTACTGAGGCTCACGGTTCCCTTGGAGGCGTGAGAGAGTTCACGAGATAAGACTTGGGGAGCGTTAGTTTTGACGTCTACAAACTCGCCCCATGCTTCTTGATGGCCTGTAAATCGTTTCATGAAGCGAGCGTAGCAGTAGATGCACTTGTGAAGGCATCCTGTATAGGGATTAACCGCGTAGTCTATGGTGGGGATGCCTGATCGGCTTAGCACCGACTTGCACGTTACTTGTTTAATCACTGCCACGGACTTCACTGACTTTTTCTGTACTATCGTCTCTTTTGTTAAAGAGAAGTGATCTGCCATTTTTCAAGATTGTTATGGAAACAGAATTTGATCTTTGGTTTTTGCACCAAAATTGCTTATATTGTGGCGGGCACTCACTACCTCTCAGGTGAATCTTGTTGAGTGAGAGAAGAGGACAATCAAGGCGTTTAGAGAGGGTTCCGCTTGAAAAAATTGACAAGTACAGCTGGCGGATTCCTCGGAAATTCAAGCCAGGAATGCGAGTGCCCGGGATGGTATTCGCGGACGAAGATCTTCTTGAGAAAATGAAAACTGATAGGACTCTTCTCCAGTGTACCAATGTCGCCCACTTGCCCGGCATCTACAGGTACGCGGTCACTCTCCCCGATGGTCATGAAGGATACGGCTTCCCCATTGGTGGTGTAGCCGCGACAGACTACGAAGAAGGAGTTGTGAGTCCAGGAGGAGTTGGATACGATATTAATTGTGGCGTCCGCCTTTTGACGACCAATTTTTCTGAACAAGACATAAGATCCAAGCTTCCAGAACTGACTGATACAATCTTCAGCAATGTTCCCTGTGGACTTGGCAGTCGCCGCAAGGACTTTCGATTAACATACCATGAGCTTGACCGAGTTGCCTCCGAAGGTGTGCACTGGATGGTGGATCAAGGGCTAGGCCGGCCTGACGATATCAAACACTGTGAGGAGAATGGACGCATGGAGGCAGCCAATCCCGATAAAGTTTCAACCACTGCAAAAAGGCGTGGCTTACCCCAATGCGGCACTTTAGGATCAGGCAATCACTTTCTCGAAATCCAAAAGGTTGACAGGATATTCGCGCCTAAGGTCGCCAAGACCTTTGGCATCAACATTGAAGGACAGGTTACAGTCATGATTCACTGTGGCTCACGAGGATACGGACATCAAATCTGTTCAGACTATCTTCGCGTCATGGAGCGGGCAGTTCACAAGTACAAAATCGTGTTACCCGATCGAGAGCTAGCCTGCGCACCTGGAACTAGCAGAGAAGCAGAAGACTACTATCAAGCAATGGCCTGCGCCGTCAACTATGCTTTCTCCAACCGTCAGGCGATCACTCATTGGGTGCGCCAAAGCTTCGAGCAAGTGTTGAAGAGGCAGGCGGATGATATGGGTTTGAGCTTGGTCTATGATGTCGCTCATAACATAGCGAAGATCGAGGAGCATGTAATAGGTGAGCAGCTAAGAAAGGTGTGGATTCATAGAAAGGGTGCAACTCGTTCCTTTGGTCCTGAGCGTGTAGAGGTTCCAGCTGATTATAGACCCGTTGGGCAACCTGTGCTAATTCCTGGAAGCATGGGTACAAGCTCTTGGGTACTTGTTGGCACACCAAAAGCGATGGAAGTATCATTTGGCTCAACTGCTCATGGAGCTGGTCGTATGATGAGCCGAACAGCTGCCAAAAGAAGATTTTGGGGTGGGGATATAAGGAAGACTTTAGAACAACGTGGAATTGTCATCAGGGCTGCAAGTCCGGTAGTTCTTGCAGAAGAAGCGGATCCTGTCTATAAAGATGTGGACAGAGTTGTGGATGTAAGCGACAAGGTTGGGATCGCAACCAAGGTGGCGAGATTAGTGCCCATTGCCGTCGTAAAAGGATAGACAAACCAGTTCTTGCTCTAGTTCCTACCAAGTGAAACACGGGAACTTCTTCTTCATCATGTCACCTGTTAAAGCACACGCAAACCTTAGTCGTCTGATATTGGGATAGGCGCCACTTTAGGTTCTGTTGGACTCTTAGGGGGTGACAATGGTTGAAAGTTCGTTGTCACGACTATTCATCACATGCATGTCCCAACCGCGTGTACAATGGTAGGAAAGCCTATAAGGAACAACGCTCTTTCTCAGCTTTCGGAGAAAACAATGGGCGGCGGAAAGAAGAGGCTCACTGCTAAGCAAATGGAAAAGAGACAAACAAGAGAACCAGCGAAAAAAGAAAGCAAATCTACCAGACGTGCAACTGAAAAAAAGGCTGCAGAGATAGCTCCACCAAACCTCAAAAGCGAAAAGGTCACGGCTGAGCTAAAGAAAATGAGGGCCATAACACCCTATGCGATTGCGACACGTTTTGACATACGCTTGAGCGTTGCAAGAGACCTTCTTAGAGAGTTGGAACGGCGAGGATCCATTGAATACGTTTCTGGAAGCAAGAACTTGAAGATATACAAGCTTCCCGACTGAAGTCAACGGAAAAACTCTTCTTTTTATCTCATACATTCTCGCCAACAAAAGAGAGGCACGGTCATGAAATTCCCCAAAAGGGTCTACACAGTCGAAGAAGTGAAAAAAGCCAGAGAACTAATAGAAAAGGGCTACAAACACCGCTTAACAATAAGGGGAAAGCCAGAATTCAAACAAAAAGTAAAGGAAGCCGTAGAACTTGTCAAGACTGCCAAGTATTATGACTTCGTCCGAACCTATATCAGACAAATCCGCGAAATTGACGGCATAAGTCAGCTACGTGAAGGAGAAGCTTCCATCTGGGCGAACACGTACGCAGTTGCTGATCCTGTTGACGCCGCGAGTTTCATAGTCCAAAAAACACAACAGATGAAGGACTACATAGAAGGCAGGCTATACTATGAAATGGGAGAAAAGAGAGCGGTTGAAAAGCGCATCGAATTCCTAGAAACTCTAGGAAGAAGAAGCAGAGATCCGGCCATACAGAAAAGATGCAAAGAAATTTTGGCACGCTGGGCTGAAGTGCTGCTTCCATAGCGCGTTAGATTTTGTCAACAGTTATCTTCGTGCCGCTTTTCACCTGCTTGAAGAGTTCTAGATTCTCTGTAATCTTTCCGACTACGTTTACTGCGCTATACGGTTGTGACTCACCATAGAAGATGCACAAGGCGTTGCCCATGGGCCAAAAAGCTATAGTGCCCTTCTCCACTGTGGGTTTGGCCTTTTCTTCCCCAAGTTTCAAAGGGATTTCAAAGTAGACCTCCTCTTTCCACAGAGCTGCTCGTCCTTCAAGGGGAAGCTTCTTGACCAGGGCTTCTATGGTTCTTGGAGCGAGGTAGCGAACCAGGTCTCCGTTGGCTTGGCCTACTCCTTCGATGGTAAACCGGATGGGTATGTGAGATATGCTTTCCTCGGCCATCTCAAGGTCAACTCAAGGGCCATTTTTTCGGAAAATAATGGTCCAGAACGTCTTTCAGAGCTGGTTTGCTGACTTCTTCAAGTTCATATTCGGCTCTCACTGCTGGTTTAGTTAAGTTCAATAGCCGCCGCAAGTCGACTGGAGTACCGATAACTACGGCATCACAAGGAGTTGCGTTAATCGTCTCTTCCAACTCTTTTATCTGGTCCTCGCCATAGCCCATAGCCGGAAGAACCGCTCCTAAATGAGGATAGGCATTAAATATGTCCTTTATCGAGCCAATCGCGTAGGGACGCGGGTCAACGATCTCCCTCGCCTCAAGTCGTTTCGAGATGATCGTTCCGGCACCATACGGCATGTTGCCGTGTGTCAAAGTTGGACCATCCTCCACCACTAAGACTCTTTTCCCTTTGATGAGCTTCGACTCGTCTACGGTTATGAGCGAAGCAGCTTCGATGATTGTCGCCTCGGGATTGACCGATCTTGCATTTTCTCGAACGTGTTCCACCTGCTGGCGGTCAGCGGTGTCTACTTTGTTGATGACTATTACATTGGCCATTCTTAGGTTTGTTTCTCCCGGATGATACCTCACTTCGTGGCCTGCGCGGTGGGGATCAGCAACAACGATGTACAGATCTGATGCATAAAAGGGCATGTCGTTGTTGCCTCCATCCCAAACGATTATGTCAGCTTCTTTTTCTGCCTCTCTCAGAATCTTTTCGTAATCGACGCCTGCGTAGACCACAATCCCGTTGTTGATGTGCGGCTCGTACTCTTCCCTCTCCTCAATTGTGCACTCGTGCTTGTCCAGGTCTTCGTAGGTGGCGAATCGTTGGCACATCTGGTTGCGTAGGTCGCCGTAGGGCATTGGATGCCGTACGATGACTACGTCAAAGCCTCTTTCTTTCAAGAGTTTCGAAACCTTTCTTGAGGTCTGACTCTTGCCGGATCCAGTTCTTACGGCGCAGACCGCCACAACAGGGATCTTGGCTTTTAACATGGTGGATAATGGGCCCATAAGCCTAAAGTCCGCGCCTTTGGCGAGCACTATTGATGCTTTATGCATGACGTATTCGTGGGAGACGTCACTGTATGCGAAGATCACCTCGTCTATACCATGTTTTGTGATGAGTTCTGGTAGTTCTTCTTCGGAGTAAATGGGAATGCCTTTAGGATAATTGGAGCCGGCCAATTCGACTGGGTACGTTCGTTTTTCTATGCCAGGGATTTGTGTGGCGGTAAAGGCTACGACTTCGCATGTATCGTTGTCTCGGAAGTGAACGTTGAAGTTATGGAAGTCTCTACCAGCCGCACCCATTATGATAACTCTGACTCTCTTGTCATTGGCCGATGACTTCTTCGCCAAGGTTCTTCGCCTTCTAAACGACGCCAATTCTTTGAATGTTCTCTTCGTTGAAAACATTTCCGCTTGTGGGCGCAAGTTGTTGCTTCGCGCGCGCAAACGCTCCTTGGCTTATGCAGAGATTAAAAGCTTGCTAGGATTAGGAGCAAACAAAAGTTGCGTGCCATTTTGACAGTAACAACGTATCATATGCTATTTCCCCGTTGAGAGGTAAGCCCTCATGGCTGCTGCGGACGCGTGCGCCACGGTCTCCGCTATGTTCATCGGCTGCTGCACTGATCCGGCTATGAATATTCCTTCAATAGGCGTTTCTGTTGTCGCCAATGTTGGTTGTGCCTCTTTGAAAAAACCGTCAACGTCTAAGGGAACCGTCAACTTTTGGTGAAGATCTATCTGTGGCTCCAGTCCAACTTCTAGAACGACTAGGTCTGCTGCAATAGAGAGCAACTTGGAGGTTGCTTGATCGTAGACCTCTATACTCAACGATTTGTCTGGAAGCTCTCGAACTTCCGATGGTTCCCCGTGAATCATAATAACATCTGACTCCCGAACGGTTCGATAAAACTCCTCGGCTCTTCTGCCCACTGCTCGCATATCAGTGTAACAAATGTAAGTCTCCACCTCGTTTCCGTACTGATTCTTCAATGTATACGCGTGTTTTAAAGCGTCTAAACATCCAACCCTGCAGCAGTATTCATTATTATGCTCTTCCCGTGAACCCACGCACAAAACATAGACGGCACTCTTCGGCTTTTCCTTGTCGCTGACTCTTAGAATTTTACCGCTGGTCGGCCCGCTTGGACTGCATAACCGTTCATACTCCATTCCTGTTATGACGTTGCGGTAAACGTCATATTTGTATTGTCCAGCCTTTCGCGCGTCGTACGGTGTGAAGCCTGTCGCAACGATTATAGCCTCTGCATCAACTTGTTCTGGATCTGATTTTTCTTCATAAACGATAGCAGCTTCGGGGCAGGCGTCTCTGCACGCAGTACAAGACCCGTCTTTAAAGTAGAGACAAGTTTCGTTGTCAATCAGGTACTTGAGCGGAAATGGGTATGGTTGTGGTAGATAGATGGCTTTTCTTGTTGCAAGGTTCATTTCGTATTCTTTAGGAACATCAACTGGACAGACTTTGGCACATTCGCCACAGAGGGTGCATTTTTCCTCGTCCACGTATCTAGCTTTCTTCAGTACGGTGACCTCAAAACTACCTATAGAACCTGAGACATTCTCTATTTCTGAGTACGAAAGAACCTTGATGTTCGGGTGGTCAATAACGTCTTGAATCATGGGTTTTACGAGTTCTTCGGCGTTTTCCAATGTTGGAGAGACTTTGCATAGCAGTGCCACGTGACCGCCGAGGCGAGGTTTCTGTTCAACCAGATGAACGGCAAGTCCTACTCTAGCTAAATCAAGTGAAGCTCGCAGTCCGGCGATTCCAGACCCGATCACCAAAGCCGAGTGTTTATTTGCCATCCACTATCAACTTCTACGTGACAGTATCGTCTAGAGAGTTTAGAAATCCGTTTGGCGCTCTTATAAGTCATGCGACAAAAAACTTAGCGCTGTTCTTGATTAAGAGTTATGATGCGCGCGCGATACGAAAGAAAGACCTGCGCATGCGTGGATATCTACTTTCGCGGGTTCATAAGAAGTTCTAAATTCTGATAGGTCTTCACGAATTGCAGACCTTTTTCCGTGGTATGAAAGGCACTTCCTTTTCTAAGGAGACCAAATTCCAGTGAAAAGTTGAGAAAGCTTTGAGCCATACGACTGCTAAGGTTGCATGAATACGTGATGCGTGTCTTTGTTGCTCCATTCTTCGCTACTCGCAATATCTCAGAGATTATTTCAAAGAAGTTTCTCTGCATCTTCCCGACCATCTCATTTGAGCGAACGCTTTTTCCGAATATTCGGTAGGCGAATTTTTAAGAGTTTGTGACTGTGATACTACAGCAACAATTAGAATATTTGGCTAAAATATCAAGGCTTGACCTTCCCCTTTTTTGTGTTCTACGCGCGTTATTCCAAAACATGCTTTTTATCTTCGAGTTATGCTTGGGATGGTGGAAAGGATACAGGAAACTGCGTGAAGCGAAGATCTATGGGGAAAGCTTGTGATTCTGAATAACGACATTGAGAAAATCTGTTTTGAACTTCGATCGGTGTTAGAAGAGGCGGTAAAAAAGAATCCAGCTGAGGGCATCTTCTTTCCGGAGGATTAGATACGAGCATTTTGGCAGTAGTTGCGTCAAAATTCATTTAGCTGGAAACCCTTACGGTTGCTTTTCAAGGGTTCCCAGCCCCAGACGTCAAATATGCAGCTTTGGTGGCCGGCTGTCTACATCTCACAAACTTTGTTCAATACTTCGAAGAAGACGAATGCGCGCGCATGATCCATCTGAGTTAGATAAGCTGAATCTCAAACCCTCAGTCCTGATTGAGTTACTGAAGAACATGCCCGAGCATCCAGTTCACATCATACATCATGCTTAGTGCGCGCATTTGATAGCTCTAAATTCTTTGTGGTCTGATAAGTAATACCTATAAAGCTTGAATGTTATGTGGTTAGGATATGAGTATCACAGATCTAACGACAACGAAAAAGCCAGATGCCAAACTTCGTCATAAAGTACTGGCAAAGATCGGCGAGCACAAGCCTCGTGATTGTTTCCAATGTATCCGTTGTACAAGTGGTTGCCCATCCATGAAGATGATGGAACTGAAGCCCCACGAAGTTGTGAACATGGTTAGGTTGGGCTTTGTTGACGAAGTGGTCGAGTCAGGCATCATTTGGACTTGCGCTCAGTGTTTGAAATGCAAAGAAAGATGCCCACAGGATGTGGCACCAGTAGACCTTCTTTTGGCCTTGAGAAACTTAGCTGTGGAGAAGGAGGCTAATGTCCCTGAGACGGTGCTAAGAAACATCAGCATGATTCTTGAAACCGGCTTTATCCTGAAACCGCAGGAGACCGTAACACGTAGTCTAAGGAAATTAGATCGAGAGAAGCTTGGTTTGCCGAAGATCCCTCAGCCGAGTGAGAAATTCAAGTCTGCCATCTTTAAGGCTTTAGAAGAGACTATTTAGGAGTCTATTGAAATGAGGCTGCCGGTTTACTGGGGCTGCATCATTCCAAACACTCAGTATGCTTACGAAATGTCCGTCAGAGAAGTATTGCCAAAGCTTGGAATTGAGCTAATTGAATTGGAAAATTTCTCCTGCTGTGGGCTCCCCATGAGGAGCGTAAACGCTTATGCATCAATCTATCTGGCAATAAGAAATCTAGCCATCGCTGAGGACACTGGCATCAAAGATTTGCTCGTACCGTGCACTGGATGTCACTTGTCTTTCTCCGAGGCCATTAACTTTCTGAAGCATGATGAGGGATTACGAAAAAAAATCGACTCACTGCTTGCTGAAGAAGGGCTCAATTACAGTGGCACCATCAGATTTTGGCATCTCATCGACCTGTTACATGACGTCGTGAAGAAGGAAGTCATACAAACGTCTGTGAAGAAAAGGCTTGACGGCTTGAGACTCGCTTCGCATTATGGTTGTCACATTATCAGACCGAGCACCCTGGGAAGAATTGATGATCCAGAGAATCCTCGGAAACTAGATGATTTGATCGAGCTATTGGGAGCGAAGAGCCTTCCCTATCCAGAGAAACTTGACTGCTGTGGAGCCATGCTCTTATGGTCTCGTCGAGATGGAGCCTTTACTTTCTCGGGATTGAAATTGAAGGCAGTTCAAGACCAGGGTTTCGACGGACTTGTCGTTTCTTGTCCAGCGTGTCACATGATGTTCGATGCGAGGCAGAAGGTATCTGCTGCCACGGTGGGTGCACAACTGAACCTTCCAGTTCTTTATTTTAGTCAACTACTAGGAGTAGCCATGGGAATTAACGAAGAGAGACTGGGGCTGCATCTTAACCGAAGCCCTATAGATGAACTCCTAGAGAAGATACGTTGACGACGATTTCCCGAAAAATCTTATATGCACACACGCACAAAAAACACCTACTTCAATAGGTGGAAAGAACATGGTAGATTTTGGTTTCACAGAAGAGCAGGAACTCTTTAGAAAAGCCCTGAGAGAATGGTGCAAGAAAAACCTACCCATCGAAAAAGTTAGGGAGATCGACACTAAGCAATGGGTCCCTGACGAGATCGTCAAGGGAATGGCTGACCTCGGCTTGTGGCTCATGACGGTCCCAGAAGACCACGGCGGAACAGGAGCAGATTGGGTTACCGCTTGCATAGCCGCTGAAGAACTAGCGTACGCCGACATTACCATAGCGATCCCTGTGCATTTCCTCGTGGAAAGTAGCTGGGGCTTTGTTATGGATCGCTACTGCACGGAAAGAGTTAGAGAAGAAGCGATACGTCCCGCAATAAGGGGCGAAGGCTTCACAGGCATAGCGACGACCGAATCTGGAGGAGGTTCTGACGTTGCGGCCTTTAAGACAACGGCGAAGAAGCAAGGAAACGAGTGGATTGTCAATGGAGAGAAGATGTATATTAGTGGTACCGAAGAATCTCTAAAGCTTGGCGGAGGCTTTTGGATAACCGCGCGAACATCACCGTCACCGCCAGGAGCTCCCCACAAGGGCATGACATCCTTCTACCTCCCAATAAAGGCGCCGGGAGTTGAAGTTACCAAACGGTTTGACGATATGGGCAGAATGGGCATATCTACCGGCGGCTTCTCCATGAAAGACGTCAGATTGCCAGATGAGTACCTCATGGGAGAGGAAGGTAAGGGATTCTACATGACCATGGAGGGCTTTGACCTGGCTAGACTCTTAATCGGTGCTACTTCTGTGGGCTGTGCTCGACGGACGCTGGAGATTGGAATGGAATACATTAAAGAGCGAAAGGCCTTCGGACGTCCAATAGGCAAGTTCGAGGGAATCCAGTTCGAATTGGCAGACAATTGGGCAAAACTGGAAGCTTTGCGATCATTGGTCTACAGAACAGCGTGGATGACGAAGGAAAGGTATGAGAAGAAGCGTTTTACGCCTCTTGAAGTTGTTAGGTATATATCGGCGGTCAAATTGTTAGGTCCGCATCTCGCATTTGACATCATCAGAGACGCGATGTTGTGGTTAGGCGCTTGGGGATACACCAAGGAGTGCCCCCTTGAAATGGCGTTGAGAGGGATCATGTCCTACTGTATTGGAGCCGAAGGCGCGAAAAACATTCAAAGGCTAGTCATCGCTAGGGAGATGCTTGGCAAGGAGTTCATTCCATACAAGTAACTTCTTCTTTCCTTCTTAGATGAAAAACAGAACTAGAAGATTCAGCTGGCTTTCAGCAGTTTCTTCAGTGCAGCAGACAGTGCGGGAACTATCTCGTAGAGGTCTCCATCAATTATGTAGTCTGCAATCTCGAATATGGGGGCCTCTGGATCCTTGTTTATAGCAACTATGATTTGGGAATCCCGTATTCCAGCCACATGCTGAATTACGCCTGAAATGCCGCAACCAATGTATAACGCTGGCTTAATCTTATGGCCTGAAAGCCCCACCCAGTCTGTAAACCACTTCCGATCCTCACATAGCGGTCTCGTGTAGGCAACTTGCCCACCTAATATCTCAGCCAATTCATCAAGAATTCTAAAGTCCTCCTTCTTTTCGACTCCTCGCCCGCCAGCGACAACTGTTTTGGCCTCTTCGATTTTGACCGCTGGGGCTTCGATTTCGTTAACTTCAACAACTTCCGTTTTTGGCTGTTCAAGTTTGACAGCGGCTTTGATGACTTCGCCCTGTTTTCCTTCATATTGTGGTTTTGTAAACACCCGTGGGGGAACGGTTGCGATTTGTGGTTTAACTTTACAGATTTGGGTTGCCACAGCGTTTCCTCCGTATACTACTCTACCCATCTGAAGCCTTCCGTCTTCATCTATGCTCAAATGGGTGCAGTCTGGCACGCATCCAGTTTCAAGTCTTGCTGCAACCCGCGACGCTATCTCTTTCCCACGTTTCGTTGCGCCGATGAGAAGGATTTCAGGCTTGTACTTTTCAGCTAAGTTGGTTAGAGCGCTAACTAAGAGTTCCACCTGCAAGCTTTTGAGCGAGGAATCATCAACCACGTAGACTCTGTTCGCTCCATATCCTGGGAGTTCGTTTGGTTGATTCTCAAAGCCATGTCCCAGAAGAACTGCTGCAAGTTCTGTTTGCAGTTCGTTGGCTAGCTCTCTACCTTTTCCGAGTAACTCTAACATCAGGTCGTTGTTCTCTGAGAAGATCCAAACGCCTTCATGTTCACTCATCTCGTTTCACCTTCCCACCACTCCTTCTTTAATCATAGCCGTCGCCAGTTTTTCAGCCACTTCTTCCGCAGTTTCGCCCTTTATCACGACCTTCTTTCGCTCCATCTTTGGAGCTAAGACATCCGTCACCTGGATTGCAGAAGCAGCCTCGCCCACTCTCTCTTTTGAGATGCCGAGGTTCTCTGTATTCCATGTGACAATTTCCTTCTTTGATGCTTTCATAATGGCCATGAGAGCTGGAATCCTGGGCTCGTTAATTTCGCCAGTCACGGTTATCAGCACTGGAGTCTTTGCCTTCACCGTCTCGTAGCAGTCCTCCAGACTTCTCTCGGCAGTCACAACATCACTGTCCAAGCTAAGCTTTCTCACATACGTTATCTGCGGAATGTTTAGTCTCTCAGCTAGGCGCGGCCCAACCTGAGCAGAATAGCTATCCACAGAGGCTTCGCCGCACAAGATCAGATCGAACTCTCCCACTTTCTTCATTACTTCAGCCAAGATGTAGGATGTCACCAACGTATCCGAATTCTCAAAAGATGGATCAGTAACAAGGTATGCTTTGTCAGCTCCCATAGCCAGAGCCTCTCTTAAAGTCATTTTGGCGTCTTCTGAACTCACAGTTACAACAAAGACTTCTGCTCCCATCTTCTCCTTTAGTCGTACAGCCTCCTCTAGCGCGTTCTTGTCAAAGTCACTTATTTTGCGCGGCACTCCTGCAGTTATTAAACGTCGTGTTGCTGCATCAATCTTCAACTCAGTTACGTCAAGGGCTTGTTTCACGCAAACGATTATTCTAGACATGTTTCTGACCTTCTGGAACGGCTCTTAATAGGTGGGCTACTTGCATACGAGGAAGAAGCAATTAAAGGTTTTTCGTTGCGAGTGAAGTATGTGCGCGCACGATATATTTTTGTGGCTTGTTTGTCAAAGCGGCCTTCTCAACAAGTGGATGTTGTTTGTCAATTTTTATTTGCGATTCATAATGCTTTTCTGAAATGTTGAAGTCTTTACTTTTGTTTAGATGGAAGGCGCATTGAAATGTTGAGATCCAAGATTTTGCTGGGAGTTTTGCTTGTTGCTTGCATGTCAACAACGCTTCTTATGGTTCCAGTTTCCGCGGAGGATTTGCTAAAGACGGATTTCCAGAAGGAAAGCTTCGCCAAAACCGTTGACTACTTCGACTATGCGAGGGCATGGGCTCTACTGCGTGGATTACCGAAACCACACAACTATTGGCACGCCAACGTTTACATGACTTATGTTAACAAAATGGGCCTAAAGATGGTATATGCAGGGCTGCGTAACATAAGCTTGGCAAACCAAGCTTTTCTCACAATTCCGATGCAGACTCTCCTACTACACTATAAAACTGAGAACACCGAAAGAGACGCCTTAGTTGCATCGTCCTTCGTAATGTTGATGGGATTCAACGACACCGCAAAGTCGATTCACCCGGACTCACCGGACAGAAACGACACTCTTTGGGCTTCTTTCAGTTTCGGAGTGAACCTCAGACAGTTGTTCCCCAACGCCACTTTTCCAGCATTCCACAGCCAGTCTGAGATTTTCCCATTAACTCCCTCTGAAGGAGGACTAACCTGGAAGTGGGGCATGAAATACACAAACCTGACGGCTCTTTGGATAACCACCTATATTTCGGACGAAAATAAGACTGAAACGAGCAGACCGTGGGGACTGGCAACCTACGACGAACTAACCTTCAGCTATACCCTCTCCATTGACCCAGACACACATCAGGCAACCATAACCCAAGACCACGTTATAGGGCGGATACGTGACCTTTGGACCTTCTGGGGGTGGTTCTTGATCTGGCCTCTATACAATCACTACAACAGCACCGGCTGTTACCGATACGGCACGAAACTGTCCAATGAGACCGTTTACGACTATCTCCACAAACATGATGTCAAGATGAGCATTGTCAACTTCCAAACCTCGATTATGTTGGACCGCGATACTTACAGCCTCTCAGCCAACGGGCAGAACGTCACAGACAACGGAGTCCTTGTGAGCGATTCTTCTATATCTACTTACGCAGATGACGGCGAAAAGATCTTCAACGCTTCCTTCGGCGTCAAACAAACCTATAACCTCTTTAACCACGCAGAGGGTACATCGGACTCCTACAACGCGACCACCAGAACTACCGAGATTGGTGGGTATGCAAGAAACCGTGACCTCTTTAGGTTCCATCGTGACTTTGCGAGATATTTGCCCCTTATTCTGGGGCATATGTATCCTCAGCTCTACCAAAGGGCAAAAGAAACCATAACAAACATGACACGGGCAGATTACCTATATCTAATCTCCTATCCGAAATACAGTGGCTACCGAATAGAGCATGACCCAACCTTCACGATCTACTTTGCCGTATCAACCTCGCCTGCTTTTCCCTATTTGGTGCCCATCTTGCTCATTGTTGCGATCGCTGCGGTCGCTATACTTGTCGCTGTCTTTGCACGTCGAAAAAGACCGAGGCAACAACCACTGCAATCACCTGAAATCCAGTCGACGACGCAACCCCTAGCAAGCTAACGCATCTTCCTTTCTTCTTTTTTTGCTTTTCGATCATAGAACTAGCCTCTTTTTCTGAACCAAAAACATCCATACTAAGACTAGAAACAGAAAACACCTGCGCGCAAACTTTATATTTCAATCCCGTTTCTACTGTTCCGCAATATGAGGAGGATTGTTTGAGATTGTCTACACAATTGGCTGGAACCCCTGTCCTAATATTACGAGAGGGCGCCAGCCGTTCCAGAGGAAGAGAAGCCCAGCACGCCAACATCATGGCGGCTAGGATAGTTGCAGAGTCGGTGAAGAGTGCCCTCGGGCCAAAAGGCATGGACAAGATGCTTGTTGACAGCTTCGGAGATGTAACCATCACCAGCGACGGGCGCACAGTCCTTGACGAAATGGACATTCAACATCCAGCTGCAAAGATGATGGTTGAAGTTGCCAAAACGCAAGACGATGAAGTTGGCGACGGAACCACAACTGCGGTCATCATAGCCGGAGAGTTGCTGGAGAAGGCGGAAGACCTTATCGAGAAAAACGTTCATCCAACCGTCATCATAGACGGCTATAGGAAAGCAGCTGACAAAGCCCTTGAATTACTTGAAAGGATCGCTCTTCCAGTGAAACCTAAGGACAAGAAGTCCTTGGAGATGGTTGCCACAACCTCTATGGCGAGCAAACTAGTGGCTGAAAACAAAGAATACCTTGCGAAGATAGCGGCCTCAGGGATTCTCCAAGTCGTCGAAAAATCAGAAGATGGATTCAAAGTTGACATCGACGACGTAAAGGTGGAGAAGAAAGCTGGTGAATCCCTAACTGACACGAAACTCATCAACGGCATCATCGTTGACAAAGAAGTCGTCCATCCAGGTATGCCCAGACGAGTAGAGAAGGCCCAAATAGCATTAATCGATACGCCTCTTGAAATCGAAAAAACAGAATTCGATGCAAAGATCAACATAGAAAGCCCGGAACAGATGGACGCCTTTCTAAAGCAAGAAGAAACTATGCTAAAAGAAATGGTTGATAAGATCGTTAGGAAGGGAGCCACGGTAGTCATTTGTCAAAAGGGCATAGATGACCTGGCTCAACATTTTCTGGCGCGAAAAAATATCCTAGCGGTGCGTAGAGTTAAGAAATCAGACATGGAGAAGCTTGCAAAAGCAACTGGCGGAAAGATCGTCACGAACCTGGATGACATGACAAAGAAAGATCTTGGCTACGCCGAAATCGTGGAAGAGCGGAAAATCGCCGACGACAAGATGACATTCATCGAAGGATGCAGAAACCCGCGTTCAGTCACAATTCTCATACGCGGCGGAACCGAAAGAATCGTTGACGAGGCAGAACGCTCACTACACGATGCATTGTGTGTTGCCCGGGATGTTGTTGAAGAACCAAAGCTAGTAGCAGGTGGAGGCGCACCCGAATTAGAAGTCGCAAGAGAGCTCAAAGAGTATGGCGACACTCTTCCAGGAAGAGAACAACTCGCTGTGATGCGCTTTGCAGAAGCACTAGAAACTGTACCCACAACTCTAGCCGAAAATGCTGGACTTGACCCCATCGACGTTATATCCGAACTTCGCGCCCGTCACGAAAAAGGCGAGGTCTGGGCTGGAATAGAGGTTCACGACGGGAAAGTAAAGAACATGAAACAAGTGGGCATCTACGAACCTCTCGCCGTCAAAAAACAGATCATCAAATCCGCCACGGAAGCCGCGTCCATGATACTAAAGATAGACGACATTATCGCGGCTGGCAAGATGAAGGCTCCACCAACACCGCCAGGTGGTCCTCCGGGAGGGCCGGGAATGGGGCCTGCAGGTGCTGGAGAGTTCTAGCAAAACGGCAAAAGAAGAAAAAGTTTCGATTGGCCCTCCCAAGGTCACCCGCTTTGAGAAGGCTAGGATAGTGGGCGCGAGGGCTCTCCAGATATCGATGGGTGCCCCTATGCTAGTCAAACCCTCAGAAAACGTTTCGAATCCCATTGATATAGCGCTTCAAGAGCTTGAAAGCGGTATACTTCCCATAACTATTCGTAGAACGTTGCCGGACGGAACCTACCAAGACATTCCTCTCAAATGG